>CAZTER010000030.1:0-10626 GCA_964612045.1 uncultured Bdellovibrionales bacterium | reverse complement strand
TTGATGCCTCACTTTTAGAGCTTCGTCAGTTATTTGCACAAGAACAACTTTCAAGAGTCTTAGTTGTTGGCGCTTCAATGGATGACGTGCGTGGAGTTGTTCACGTTAAAGATCTGATCGGTTGGAGTGGGCAGTCTGAAGCACAGGTTCAAGTGCATAAAATTATGCGATTAGTAACCACAGTTGCAGGAGATGCTAGAATTGATGAAGTTTTAAGAAACTTTAGAAACCGTGCAATTCATTTCGCTGTTGTTTCAGATGAGCATGGTGGAATAGATGGAGTTGTTACGGTTGAAGATCTTATTGAAGAGATTGTTGGAGAGATCTTCGATGAGTTCGATTCTCCCGCAGATGAGGTTCTCGTCCGTAAGACTGCTCAGGGTGACCTAGTGGTTGATGGTAGTATGCCATTCGATGACTTCAACGCTAGATTTCACTCTCATCTTCCTGCAGGCGAGTACGACACTGTCGCTGGGTTCGTTCTCCACCAGTTAAGTCGTTTCCCAGAAGCTGGAGAGTTAATTGAAGTTGGTCGACTTCGTATTCGCATTGAAGAGATAGAATCAAATAGAATCAAGCAGTTACGAGTCCTTAAGAGACGACGTCCTTATCGTCTTTCTGATCAAGAACATTCGGAAACTGAATCGGAAGATAGCCCTGAGGAATCTAACAATAAGGGCACGAGTGTATCTCGCAAGGTCGGTTACGGATGATGTAACTGTTACTTATCGTTGCCCAGTGAATTTTGAGAGAATTTATGGGCAGCAACAGATCAGAATCTTCCAAAGGTGACGAGACAATTTTCATGTCTCTGGATGTTTCTCCAGAGCCAGTTCCATCTAGACAATCAAGCGATGACGCTAAATCCGAAGTTAGCGCTGCTGCTATTGCTAGGATTATGGGAGTGGCAACCTCTGCTGAAATGCGTTTTGTAGAGAGTAAGATAGAGCTTTTAAATTCAAAACTTACAGCAATCCAACTAAAGATGGAGAAGCTTGTACAAGGCTTTAATTCCATGCCAAGTGGAGCTGATTTAGAGCGTATTGATGTTCAGATAGGTGCTTTAAGGCAACTTATCCGTGATGTCTTAGCAGGACAGGTGGGGGAAGAAAACATGCCATCAGAACAGAAGGCCAAGACCAAGAACTCTGGGAAGGAAAATAAGTCCGAATAAATTATACAGGTCAAGTTTAGAGAATAACTATGAGTGAAAGAACAAAACTTAGTGAACAGATAGAGCGAGAAGTGGTTGCAACTCCAGAGGTTGCAAAGAGTGAAGCAACTCGATCTGCTGGACTTGCAAATCAGATTGAGAAGAGCAGGGGAAAAGGCAAGAGCTATCTAATGGATCTTAGAATTCATAGCCCAGCTTCTCTAGGATATATCTCAGTCGCTGGAATCGATGCGGCTCCAGCAATGGTAAGGTTGGCAAAAGTTAAGGGACTTGACCTTATTGCTGTTACTGATTTCTATACTGGTGAATTTATTGATCGTGTTGTTGAGCCAGCAAATGAAGCAGGATTAACTGTTATTCCTGGAACTGCAATTCGGTGTAAGTTGGGAGTTTGCGACGATCTAGTTCTAACATGCTTATTCCCTGAAAGTTTTAGATCTAGTGATATTCAGAGTTTTCTGAATGAGCTAGGGGTTCCACCATCCACTAAAGGAGATAGAAGATTTTTAGTAAAGAGATCTTTTGTCGATGTTCTAGCAGCGATAGAAAAGAGAAATGGAATCGCTCTGCCAAGTAGGGTTGATAAAACTCCTTTACGTAGATCAGCAATTCCATTGTTAGTTGAGCAGTTTGGTTTCAGAGCATTTGATTTAGCGTATCCAGATACTGCGCAGTATTTCAAAAAGCATTGGCCAAAGACAAAATTTCAACTTTTCTGCTTCTCTAATGCAAATGCGTTAGCTCAGGTTGGAAGTAGAATGGCGCGCGTTAAGTTACCAGAAGGAGGCTTCGATGGTCTTCGAGGCCTGGTTTCTCGCGAAGGTTTGGTAACTCCTTAACTGTTTAAATTTTAGAGATGTAGAAGCGATATCTAATAAAGCTAGTCTTTATAGAGGAAGTTTTGCTTCATCTTCCCTTTCGGCTGGCTACATCTAAGAGTTTTTCGAAGTTATCAAAACGACTCGATTTTACACTACGAACCTCTCCACAGCTCTCACATTTATGAATTATTACATAGTTATCAACTGATCCTGTTACATCTATAGGCCGCATCTTTCCACGACATTCATTCTCTCGATCTCCAGGGAAGTTATCGACGTGCTTGCTCCAGAGACAGGTAGGGCAGTGATTGGTGAATCCGTCTCCATTTACCTCGGTTTTGCATACCTCACAGATAAAATCTTCAATGCGGCGGGTGAAAGAAGCCATCCTATAAATAATCTCACTCTTATTAGTTGATCTGTTTTAAAAGTAATTGGAGAATACCATGTTGTAAAACCTACGGTAACTGGATTGTTTGTTGTTCCTCGATTACAGATATGAATAGGCAGTTTGCTCATCTACATCTTCATACCCAATATAGCCTCTTAGACGGTGCAAATCGTCTTACTGACGTCATTGAGCGTGCTTATAAGCTTGGACAGCCAGCTATTGCCATGACAGATCACGGCAACTTACATGGAGCAGTTGAGTTCTATAGCGAAGCTAAAAAGGTTGGTATCAAACCTATTATTGGCTGTGAGTTGTATATCACTCCTGGATCTAGACATGATCGCAAGCCTAAGATTCATGGAGGAAGTGAAACTCATCACATTACAGTTCTTGCATCTAATCCGGTCGGCTATCAGAATCTCTGTAGACTATCTACCTTGGCATATAAAGAGGGTTTTTATTTTAAGCCAAGAATCGATCATGAATTGCTTGAGAGGTATAATGAGGGGCTCATTGTTCTGAGCGGATGTCTTAACAGTGAGCTCAATTCATATATTGAGCGAGATGATATTAAAGGCGCAGAAAAGTTAGTTGAGTTCTATGTAAAGACCCTTGGAAATCGTTTCTATTTAGAGGTTCAACCTCATCCTATCCCTGAGCAGCGAAAGTTAAATCTAGGGTGTGCAGAGTTGGCTAAGAGAGTTGGAATCCCAATAGTAGCTACAACAGATTGTCATTATTTAACTGCTGACGATCACTATGCTCAAGAAGTGTTGATGTGCGTATCAACAGGCAAGCAAGTTACAGATCCAGATCGCATAAAACATGAAGGTGTCTCTCTCTACCTGAAATCGGGAGATGAAATGCTAACTGAGTTTGGTGATGTCTCTTATGCAGACGAGGCAGTAGCAAACTCATTAGAGATCGCTAAGCGTTGTGAACTTTCATTAGATTTTTCTACCTATCATCTTCCTAAATATGCAGATGGTAAGTCAGAGACAATGAATAGATTGATGGCAGAGTCTGCAAGAGACGGCCTACGCGAGCGTATCTCTAAGCTAAGAGAGCTATATAAAGAATGGGATGATGAACTAGAAAAGGAATATTGGAGCCGGCTCGAAAGAGAGATCCTTCTAATCGATAAGATGGGATTCTCTGGATACTTCTTAGTAGTTTCTGACTTTATTGTTTGGGCAAAAGAGAATGACGTCCCTGTCGGCCCCGGACGAGGAAGCGGTGCTGGATCTCTAGTCGCTTATGCGATGAAGATTACTGATATTGATCCTATCAAGCATAAGCTTCTCTTTGAGCGATTTTTAAATCCAGAGCGTGTTTCCTTACCGGATTTCGACGTTGATTTCTGCATGCTTGGTCGTGACCGTGTTATCTCGTATGTAGTCGAGAAGTACGGCAAAGATATGGTCGCGCAGATCGCAACATTTGGTACTTTAAAAGCTAAAGCTGCCATTAAAGATGTTGGAAGAGCTCTCGGTATTAGCTATGCAGAGACAGATAAGATTGCACAATTAGTTCCAGCACCAAGACAGGGATTTGATTTTTCCCTAACTCAAGCAATTGAGATGGAGCCTCGTCTTAAAGAGTATGCTGACGGAGAGGGCAAGGAGCTAATAACGCTAGCAATGAAGCTTGAAGGGTTGTGCAGACACTGTTCGACTCATGCTGCTGGAGTTGTGATTGGAGATCAGCCTCTTATCGATCTTGTTCCTCTCATGGTGGATAAAGACGGCAAGGATGTAACTCAGTATTCCATGAAATACTGCGAGAAGATCGGATTAGTTAAATTCGATTTTTTAGGGCTGAAAACATTAACAGTAATTCATACTGCTTTGAGAATTATTGCAGAAAGCCAGGGGGTAGATATTAGTTTAGCGGATCTACCACTTGATGATCCATCTACATATCAACTTCTCTGTGAAGGTAATACTACTGGTGTATTTCAGTTAGAATCGGGTGGTATTACAGAAATGACTATGCGTTTAAAGCCAAGCTGCTTTAACGACCTTGTTGCTATCTTAGCTCTATATCGTCCAGGTCCACTTGATGCTGGAATGGTGGATCATTATATCGCGCGTAAACATGGAAAGCAGCAGGTTGTTTATCTGCATCCGAATATGCAAGGTATTCTTGCTGATACCTATGGAATCATGATCTATCAGGAGCAGATCATGCAGTTAGCTCAGGTGCTAGCAGGGTACTCTCTTGGAGAAGCGGATTTGCTACGCCGCGCGATGGGAAAGAAAAATCCAGAAGAGATGGCTAAGCAGCGAGATCGATTTATTAGCGGCTGTTCTAAGAACGGAATAGTAAATAAACTTTCCGAAGAGATCTTTGACCAGATGGAGACCTTTGCTAGATACGGCTTTAATAGAAGTCACTCCGCAGCTTACGCGATGATCTCATTTCAAACTGCTTATTTAAAGCGTTATTATCCTGTCGAATTTATGGCGGCACTTATGTCGCATGAAATGGACGATAGCGATAAGACATTAAAAAATCTAAATGAATGTCGGAAGCATCACATCGATGTTTTACCACCAGATGTAAATGTCAGCGGTGCCGGTTTTACAGTTCGGGAAGGAAAGGTTCGATTCGGATTAGAAGCTGTGAAGGGTATTGGAGAAAAGGCTGTTTTAGCAATTATCGAGGGAAGAAAAGAGGGCGGACCTTACGCTGATATGGAAGATCTTCTTTCCCGCGTAGATCTTAAAGCACTCAACCGAAGAGTCCTTGAAAGTTTGATAAAATGCGGAGCCATGGACTGTGGCAAAGTCACTCGTTGTGAAATGATGGAGCGCATTGATGATGCATTAAAAGCAGCGCAAACCGCTCAACGAGATAGGGATTCGAATCAGATCTCACTTTTTGGAGGACCTCAACAGGTTCAGATCGTTCCAAAGAAGAGTACTAATCGACCAGAATGGCCAACTAATCAAAAACTTGCATTTGAGAGAGAAGCACTAGGATTTTATATCTCAGGACACCCATTAGAGAAATTTAAGAATGAGTATAAGAGGCTCGGAATAGCTCCATTGTTAGATGTTCGAGCAAAGACTCAGAGTGGAGAGGTTCGAGTTGCTGGCGTTGTTACTGCGCTAAAGTTGAAGAATACCAAGAAAGGAGATCGCTACGCCTCTTTTATTCTTGAAGATTACTCTGCAACTATAGAAACTCTAGCTTGGCCAGATACCTACAGGGAAAACTCAGTTCTTCTTGGAAGTGATGAGCCAGTCGTTATTAGTGGAAAACTAGATGTTTCAGAGGAGCGATGTACTTTAATTGTTAACGAGATTAAGTCGTTAAATGAGATTAGAGGAAAGCAGGCTAATGTTGGAGTCTTAACTCTTAACGGTCAGGACCCTTTTGCTAAGCAGATGAAGTCTCTCTCTGAGTTATTTAAGAGATATCCAGGTAGATGCCCAATCCGAGTTAAGATTGAGGTTGATGGTTCAGAGATCTCTATGGTTCTAAAGGATCAAGGAAACTCTCCGATTACTGTTGCTCCATCTGAGGTCCTATGTGACCAGGTAGAGCAGATCTTTGGTAGACCTGTGCTATCGTTTGTATAGTTAAATACTTACTCCCTTTTATCAAATTGAGAGTAAACGTTCTTCTTGTTTGCAGCATAACGTTAGGTTATCCAAGCTAAATTAATAGGCGGAAGATTATATAAAGTTGCGAAATGATTAAAGAATTGCTATGGTTTTAAAATGCAAGGATGCTCTCAGCATAACGACCTTTATCCTCCCAGATGGGTTTCTATTGGATTGTTGGTTCTTCTAGCTCTCTGGCTTTTGATCGAGCTTAAAGAGATCGTTTCTCTGTTAGTTATCGGGTATTCAATCTCTTATATAATAGATCCAATTCTTACTTACTTAGAGAGTAAAGGAGTTCGTAGAACAGTCGGTGTTATTTTAATCGGCGGCTCTCTCTTACTATTTTTTGCGTTATTAGCCCTTACTGCTATTCCAACGATTGTTGAGCAGTTCTCGTTATTGGCAACAAATCTTAATAGCTATGTCGGCCAAGCCAAAGAGAAACTTACTTTACTTGTTGAACGGGTAAATCTTCCAGTTGAACAGTTAACTTTAAGAGAGCTTATTCAGGATGTGCCTACTCCAAATGGAGAAACAATTCGTGGAGTATTCTCTGCCGTCGGCTCTGCTCTGTTAAGCGGTTATTCTATTACCCTGACACTAGTAAATTTTGCACTTTTACCATTTATCGTCTTCTACCTATCGGAAGGGTTTTCGGGATTACATAGAAATTTTGTAGAGTTGTTTCCTTATGCGCACAGGGATCGTCTAGTTAGACTCGGATTAGAGATCGACCATTATATTTCAGCCTTTGTTCGAGGACAGCTTTTAGTTGGGACTATTTTGATGGTTCTGTATGCTATTGGATTGGGCTGGCTTGTAGGAATTGATCTCTGGTTTTTGATCGCAGTCGTCGCTGGCCTAGGAAATATAGTCCCTTATCTAGGGTTTTTAGTTGGAATTGTTTTGGCAACTATCATGGCTCTCGTAACATATGGTGATTTGGCTCACTTATTAGGAACGTGGGCTGTTTTTGCAGTAGTGCAATTTTTAGAGGGCTTCTTTATAACGCCAAGAATTGTTGGTGGATCTGTTGGGCTTTCTCCTTTAGTAGTAATCATCGCTCTATTTGCTGGTGGTCAGCTCGGTGGAATTCTTGGATTGTTTTTAGCTATTCCAGTTACGGCTGGTCTCGGTGTAGTCATCCGTGAAATACACGGTTCTTGGATCCAGAGCGGTGATAAAAGTGCAGTATGAATCGTCAAAAGTTGTTAGAGAGATTAGCCAAGCTTGCGCTAGATGAGGATCGAGCAGATCGAGATCTAACTTCTGTTCTTACAGTCGATAAGAATATTAAAGGAGAAGCAGTAATAATAGCTAGAGAGCGATTACTTGTTTCTGGTACCGAGATCGTTCCTATTGTTGTAAAGCAGCTTGGATCAAGAGGTGTTAGAATCTCTAAAAAAGTGAGAGATGGCGAATTTGTTAAGGATGGAGATGTCCTGTTCCAATTAAAAGGACCTTTATGCACTTTGTTAAGTATAGAGAGAACCCTGTTGAATTTTTTACAACGCACCTGTGGAGTAGCAACGCACACTAATCAGCTTCTTTGTAAAGTTGAAGGAATTAAAGTCCTAGATACAAGAAAGACTATGCCTGGCTTTCGAATCCTTGATAAACAGAGTGTTAAGGCCGGAGGTGGACACAATCATCGGATGAATCTCAGTGACCTAATCATGGTTAAGAACAATCATATCGATGCAAATGGCGGAGATCTGAGGAAAACTTTAGATCGGCTATATAAAAGGAAGCCAAAGAAAGTAAAAGTTGAAGTTGAAGTTAGAGATTTTAAGGAGTTAGCAATCGCGCTTGAGTATGCTCCAGATATTATTATGTTGGACAACATGAGCGATATTGAGATTAAATCTGCACTGAAGCAGATAAAAAAGTCCGGAGTAAGGACACTAATCGAGGCTTCTGGTGGAATAACACCAGAAAGACTTGCTAGATTAGCCAAGCTTGGGGTCGATTTTGTTTCTATGGGACGATTGACCACGCAGGCGAGGAATGTAGATATCTCAATGCGAATTAAAAAATTATCGAGGCTAAACCATGCCAGATATCAGTAGTCAGAAAATTCTAGTTGATTGGAATAGTGAGATTCAAAAAGCTGGTATTAAAGCCTGGTGTGTTGATCGTTGTGGTTCAACTATGGACTTAGCTCGTACTCATGCAGAAGATCTGAGCATTGGAGAGCTTGGCCTCGTGATTGCTAGAGAACAATCCTCGGGTCGTGGGCGTAGAGGAAATAAGTGGCTAATAGCGAATGGTGCATTTACCGGCACATGGATATTCCCTACAAATTTGGCACCAGAACAAGTTAGTGGATTATCTTTAGTAGTCGGATTAGCAGTTAAGCGAGTTATCAATGATCTCGGTGGGCAGGTAAAGTTAAAATGGCCCAATGATGTATTAACTACCAAAGGGGAAAAAATCTCTGGTTTGTTAATAGAAGCTCTTCCTAAGAATGATTTAGTAGTTATGTTGATTGGGCTTGGCGTAAATCTTGTATCAAAGCCAGAGCTAGCTCAAACATCTTCTGTCTATGAGGTAACTAATCAGAATATTCCTCCTGACAAGTTTGGGAGAATGGTATCAGAAAAATTGAAGGAATTGTTGGCTGATTTTTCGGTAGGTGGGTTTGCTTCTTTTCAATCAGAGTGGGAGAGAGATGCTGCATTCATAGGAGAAAAGATCTCGTTTGAGTATGACGGCGCAAAACGACAGGGAAAGATGCTAGGTGTGAATAAAAGTGGACATCTTTTAGTTGAGCTAGATGGAAGAGAGCTTAATCTCGTTGCTGGAGATGTTGCTCATGTTCGGTCTTATTCCTAATTGGAGTTTCGATGTTATTAGTAATTGATATTGGAAATACGAACATTGTAGTCGGAGCTTTCAGAGGCGAAGAGATCGCTTTTGAGTTTAGGCTAACAACTAATGCAGAACGAACTGGAGATGAGTACGGTTTAATGCTGGCATCTTTAGTGCATGAGAAAGTCGGGAGTGATATTAATTTTTCAGGTTGTATTATCTCAAGTGTAGTTCCTCCAGTGACCCCAACCTTTGTGCGTTTAGTTAAATCAAGATTTAATATTGAATCATTAGTTGTTGGACCGGGGATAAAAACCGGACTCTCAATTAAAATTCCAGATCCTGCCTCTGTTGGTTCTGATAGAATAGTTAATGCGGTCGCTGGAAAGGCACTATTTGGAACACCAGCCCTAATTATTGATTTTGGTACTGCAACCTCTTTTGACTATGTAAATCAAAGTGGAGCTTATGAGGGAGGTATTATCGCGCCTGGCCCTTTAGTTTCTTTGGAATCTTTAGTGAGACATACGGCAAAACTTCCAAGGATTGAGATCTCATGGCCAGAATCGGTTATAGGAAACTCTACTATAAGTGCTATGCAATCTGGTGCTGTATTGGGTTATGCAAGTTTAGTAGATGGTTTGATAGATCGAGTTATAACTGAAGTTGGTCCAATTAAGAATATCATCGCTACTGGGGGACTGGGAAAATTGTTCTCCAATCACTCTCAGAAGATCTTAAAATATGATCCATATCTAACTATGCGCGGAATGAAGATAATCGCACAATTAAATGGAATATCAGTGTGATTGAAGATAAGGATGGATCTCAGTTTAGAGAACATCTCTTATCCAGTGATTTAACTGGGGGTTTAAGTGATACCGAAAAAACAGAGGTCGAGAGCATTATCCTTAAAGCTTCAGAGGAAGACTTAGACCCGAATCTTCGAAAAGTAGATAAGGATCAAGATAATCTTAATAGAGAAGGTGTTGCTACAGATTCGACCGATATTCGAACGCTAATTGCCAAGATGCGATTACCTGAGAAGGTCAAGACAGCACTGTTTGGAAACTCGACCTGTCGCACTCTACTTATTAGGGATGGCAATAAACTTATTCAGCACTGTGTCTTAAAAAATCCAAAATTAACAGAGAAGGAAGTAGAAGAGTTTTCACGTAATCCACACCTTCCAGATTTTGTTCTCCGAATAATTGGAGACTCTCGTACCTGGGCTTCAAATCCGGTGATAAGAAGGAATTTAGTCATGAATCCAAAAACTCCCCCCGCTATTTCATTGCGCTTAATTAGATCTCTTCAAGTAAATGATTTAAAGATGATTGCTAGGTCAAAGGGATTACCAACAGTGATTGTCACCACAGCTAGAAAACTAATGCTCTCCAAGCATTAGTTATTATTTAATACATTGTAAAATCAAGTGGTTATGTAAGCTGCTCTGAGCTTGAGTAAGGGCAGGTATTCGGTAGACTTAGCTCCGTAGTTTTGATTCCATCGTTCTTGCTCTATGCATCATAGTCATAATAATCCTGGGCGCTCCCCTATAAATCTATATCCTTATGTCCTTGATGGGCTAAGGAGCTTTCCAAATGATGTAGGTAGAGAGCACATTTCAGAGATAGCGCGTAGAATTGCAGGAAGATTTCAGCAAGCTAGATTTACACAAGAGGATGTCGCTCAGTTTTTTCATCTTGCAGGGCGATGTCAGAAAGATGATCCAAAGGATAAATTATCAAAAAAAAAGATTAATAAACTCTCTGATAAGTATGTTTATGTATTAGGCAAAGCCTTTAATGGTAA
>CAZTER010000029.1:0-10737 GCA_964612045.1 uncultured Bdellovibrionales bacterium | reverse complement strand
TACACGACGCTCTTCCGATGATCGGAAGAGCGTCGTGTAGGGAAAGAGTGTAAATAAAGATAGATAATGCGCTCTTCCAACTCATGTGAAGTAGCATTACATAACGAATCGAATTCCGCACACTACTATGCCAGCTAGGATTCCAGCGACGATATCATCGAGTATGATTCCTAGTGACCCTTTGAATTTTTCAGCCCACCCAACTGGCCAGATCTTTGATGCATCAAAGATCCTAAAGAATATGAATGCTAATAGGAGATCTATATGATTTGAAGGAACAATAATCATTAATGAGCAAAAAAGGCCGATCCACTCATCTATAACTATCCAACCAGGATCGTCCTCAGATCCATCATTAACTATCTGATTAACTGCCCAAAAACCTAACAAGGTTGTTAGTACTACTAGGGTAGTAGATATTAAAAATGAACTGTTACCTGGTATTAGCCACCAGACTAATAATCCGATGGCAGAACCAAAGGTGCCCGGCGCTACTGGGAAATACCCTGAGTAACAACCACTGGAGATGAAAAGTGCAATCTTCTTCATAGAGAAACCGAAGCTTATATTTAAAGATCGATTTTAGAAACTCGATTTTAGTTGACCTTGGATCGAACACTTTGCTATAAGTCACTTAAACTTACTACCGGACAGGTAGCTAGTATTCTAAGGTTTAAAAAATGGTCGAAGGTAGTAACGAAGGCTCATCAGGCTCAGATTCAAGCGTGTCTGGCTCCGCTAGAGGAAAGAGCGTCCAAGATGTTGATATTGGAACCTCTCATGGACGCAGTGGAACCGTCTCTGCTAGGGGAACTGCTGATGGATTAATTCTAAGGGTTGAGTCTAACAACCTCTCTTCACGTTTAGGGTGTGAAGCAACAAAGAAAGATCTCTGGGACTTCCTTAGCTCTAGACGTAGTTTCATCGCTGGAAATGACCTTATTCTTGAGTGGGCATCAGATGTTCCTGAACAGTCATTTATAGTCGAGCTAAAAAGCGAATTATCTAGAGAGTTTGATGTCTCATTCAGAGATGCCACAGAGATAGTAAGAGATGTTGCTCAATCGAATCGCAGCTACTCAAACAGCTCTCAAAAAGCACCGAGTCTATTTGATGGCATGGAGGCTCTAGGACTAGAGTCTTCCTCAAAATCTACATCAATTACACAAACAACCAAAGCTCAACCAGGATATGGCAGCAACACTGTCGGCGCTTGGGATGAAGCTGATGCTAGGGTTGTCTATGGAACACTTCGTTCAGGACAACGTGTAGAATCTGAACATTCTTTGGTTATTATCGGAGATGTTAACTCAGGAGCTGAGGTAATTGCCGGTGGTGATGTAGTCGTTCTTGGCTGCCTAAGAGGAATCGCACATGCTGGTGCTTATGAGGAGAGTGGTGGTGGACGAACTATCTTCGCTCTTACACTCGAACCAACTCAGCTTAGGATCGGTTCTGTAATCTCTCGTGGACCAAGTACAAAAGGGTCATCAGGCGCAGAGGTTGCTAAGGTTGAGGGTGATAGCGTCATAGTAGAGGCGTATCAATCAAGATCAACTGCAAGAAGATAGGATTTTAACTTTTTTATTTTCATTTTGGCTTTGGGGGATTAATGAGCAATAAGAACGGAGCTACCCAGAAAAAAGACGAGTGCCAAATTATTGTTGTCACATCTGGCAAGGGTGGAGTCGGTAAAACGACCACAACAGCCAGTTTGGGAGCAGCACTCGCACTTAAAGGGAAGAGAACTCTAGTTGTCGATGCTGATATCGGGTTGAGAAACCTTGATGTAATTCTCGGCTTAGAGAACAGAATTGTTTTTAACTTGGTTGATGTTGCGAAGAATATCTGCAAACCATCCCAAGCTATAATCAAGTCAAAGAAGTCAAATAACCTATTCTTACTTCCAGCATCCCAAACAGATGATAAAGATGTAGTTACTGAGGAAGAGGTAAAGAAGGTCCTAGATCAATTCAGAAGAGAATATAACTTCATCTTGGTTGATTCTCCGGCTGGTATTGAGCAAGGATTTAAAAATGCCTGCGCTGCAGCTGATAAAGCATTAATTGTGACGACCCCTGAAATTCCGGCTATCCGAGATGCTGACCGTGTTGTAGGCTTACTTTCAGCTCGAGGAATCGATTGCAACTTAATCATAAATCGTTTGGATCCGAACATGGTGAAGAGAGGAGATATGCTCTCTGTTGCTGATGTTCAGGATATCCTAGGGATTGACCTGATTGGAGTTGTAGAACGAGATGAAAACATCATTGTAGCTGCTAATTGTGGTGAACCTGTGGTGTATAATCCTAAGGCTAAGGCAGCAAAAGCTTTCAGTGATATCGCTGGAAGATTATGCGGTGAAGATATTCCGGTTGGTGACGTAATGGCATCAAGTCTTTGGGATAAGATTGGTCGTAGGCTTTGGGCTAACGGTTAATAGTAGTAATTTAGTTTATATGGCCTTGTTTGGCTATTTAAAGCGGGGGGTTTAGGATGATTCTCTCAAATATACTTAATGGAATAAAAAAGGGTCTTTTGGGAGATCCAAACCGCAGCAAGTCAGTGGCCAAGAGTCGGCTTCAGTTCGTGCTCGTACAAGATCGAGCTGGAATGAGCAACGAGGAGATGGGCCACTTCAAGATCGAGCTAATGAGCGTTATTGAAAAGTATTTCAGAATTGAGAAAAACAAGTTTGATATAACCTACAAGAGAGAGGGTGAATCAACTACCTTATTGATTAATTCTCCAGTAATGTTCAAACGAGAAGAGAACGTTAAGAACATTCCCTTGAAAGGCAAAAAAAATAACGAAGGCAACTCCAACGGAGTAGCCGCAGCCGCAGCTAACGATTAATCACCTCCTAAAAGCCTGATTGAAGCTTTTTTAGAGAAGGTATTAAAATTCGGAATAAGGAATCCCAACGGCATGACTAACTTCTTTATTAGTCAGCCTGCCATCAATAGTGTTTAGTGCACCGATAAACTCTTTATCGTTTGATAAACAGCTAGCTATTCCCTGATCCGCCAATCGAATTATATATGGAAGCGTTGCTGTTGTTAGTGCCAAGGTAGATGTCCTTGGAGTTTGTGCAGGCATATTACACACGCCATAATGAACGACACCCTCTTCTATATAAGTTGGTGCATCAAGCGATGTTGCTTTTGATGTTTCACTACAACCGCCTTGGTCTATGCTGATATCAACAAAGACAGCTCCAGGCTTCATGGAACGGATCATCTGACGAGTTACAATCTTTGGTGCAGCAGCTCCTGGAACTAATACAGCTCCAACTAATAAATCAGCAGATGAGATCTCTCTTTTAAGGGCACCACTACTTGAAGTAAGCGCTCGAATGTCATGCCCATATCTATCTCTTAACCTCTCAAGACGCGCTGGATTGATATCTAGAACTGTAACTTTAGCACCACATCCGATGGCGACATCAGCTGCAGCAAAACCAGCTACACCAGCACCAAGAATTACCACATGAGCTGGAACAGTCTCACTAGTTCCACCTAAAAGGATTCCTCGACCTGAGTGCTGAGATAAAAGAAAGTTTTGTCCGTTTAAAACCGCTAATTTACCAGCAACTTCACTCATTGGCTCAAGGAGTGGAAGCCTTCCTGATGAGCTCTTTATCAACTCATAGGCGAAACTAGTCATCCTGCCATCTACTAACCGGTGCGCTACTTCAGGAAGGCTAGCTAGATGTAAGTAATCAAATATTATTAATCCTGGACGAAATAGGGGATATTCGCTTTCATGTGGCTCCTTAACCTTCACGATCATCTCTGCACGAGCCCAAACTCCATCTAATGAATCAACGATCTGACATCCGATCTCACTATACTGAGAATTATCAAAGAAAGATCCTAGGCCAGCATCTTTCTCAATTAATACCTGATGACCATGTGCAAGTAGTTCTGCAGCACCTTCAGGAGTTATCGCTACACGTTTCTCAAGGGTCTTCCGCTCTCTAGGAACTCCTATTATCATGTGAACCTCCATCAAAGTTGCTAGCCGTAAGATATCAGCCCATCTACAGATGAGGAAAGGAGTAAATTGATTCTGGCGAGATTCTGAGATCTCTCTATTAATTTCTTAGAAGAACTAGTAAATTATCAGATCGAAACGAACAGTAGTTATTCCTAGGTTTATCTTGATATGACACCCAACTTAGATGAATCAAAAAAATTAAAGATCATTGATGGCAAATGGCTATCTGCATGGATCTTAAATAGTGTAAGAACTACGACCAAAGCTCTTGGAGAGCGACATTCCATCAAGCCAGGATTAGGCGTGATCCTTGTTGGAGAAAACCCAGCTTCCAAAACATATGTGGCTAGCAAAGAAAAGACAGCACATGACTGCGGATTTGAAACCTTCGATGCAAAACTTCCAAGCGATGCTACTTTTGAACAGGTCAGTGATGTAATTGAGCGATTTAATCAAGATCCCAATATCCACGGAATCTTGATGCAGCTTCCTCTGCCGAAGCATTTAGATAGTGAAAAGTTACTTGATAAGATCAGGCCTGATAAAGATGCTGATGGATTACATCCCGATAATCAAGGTGAGTTAATGCGTGGGAAGGGAAATCTTCGTCCCTGTACTCCGCTTGGAGCTATGAGATTAATCGATCTAGCCCTATCAGGTGTTGATACATTTAGGTCATCTCCAACCGAGATCCCACCCTCAACAATTCCAGAGCAATCACTAGCTGGCAAAAAAGCAGTCGTAATAGGACGTTCAATCCTGGTCGGAAAACCAGCCGCACTTTTACTATTGGAGAGAAATGCCACAGTAACTATAGCACACTCCAAGAGCGCGAATCTGCCAGAGCTGTGTAGAGATGCTGATATAGTTGTTGCTGCCGTTGGAATCCCAAAGTTAGTTAAGCGAAACTGGATCAAGCCAGGAGCGATAGTAATTGATGTTGGAATTAATCGAATTCCTGAGACTGGAAAGCTGTGTGGTGATGTAGATTTTGAAGATGTAATAGAAGTTGCGGGTAAGATTACTCCTGTGCCTGGCGGAGCCGGTCCGATGACTATCGCGATGCTAATTCTTAATACATATCGCGCGTGCCTAACTCTAAATGGAATAAAAGATGAGTAATCCCGTAAAAGATCCGACAGACATAAAACGAACTCCTTTATACGAATCACACTTAGCGCTACAAGCTAAGATGGTTCCATTTGCAGGCTGGGAGATGCCAGTACAATATTCTGGTGTGATTCAGGAACATACAGCCGTTAGATCCTCAGTCGGAATATTTGATGTATCTCATATGGGAGAGATCTGGGTACTAGGAGCTAGAGCCAAGGCTTTTATTGATCATCTTACCTGTAATAATCTCTCAAAATTAAGTGATAACAGAGCCCAGTATAACGCGCTCATTAACCCTAAAGGTGGAGTAATTGATGATATCATCGTCTATCAATTCTCAGAGCAAAGATACTTAATATGTGTAAATGCTTCTAATACTCAGATCGATTTCGAGTGGTTAATTCAACATAGGTGGAGCGATGTTACTGTAGAAGATGCGAGTGCTGGATACGGACAAATTGCTGTCCAAGGCCCCAAAGCAGTCTCATTAACCACTAGAATTCTTGGTAAACCAGATCTAGCTGCAATTCCATCATTCGGCTTTCGTGAAATAGATGCTGTTGGGACTAAGATAATTGTCGCACGTACTGGATACACAGGAGAGGATGGATTCGAGCTTTTTATTCCAGCAAATTACACTCAACAGATCTGGAGCTCTTTAATTGAAGAGGGAAAAGGTGACGGAGTTACTCCTGCTGGGCTAGGAGCGAGAGATTCCCTACGACTAGAAGCTGCTCTTCCACTTCACGGTCATGAATTAGGCCCAGAAATCTCCGCGATAGAATCTGGTCTCGGATGGATTGTAAAACCTGAGAAGGGAGATTTTCTTGGTCGAGAGATCTTAGCTAAAGAGAAAGAGCTTGGCGCAAGGCGAGCTTTAGTTGGATTTTTTGTTGATAGTGCTGGTTTAGCAAGACATGGTGATTCGGTCTTCGCTCTCGCTGGTCATCAGATCGGAGTTGTTACAAGTGGTACAAAAACGCCAACTGTGAACAAAGCTTTAGGATTAGCTCTAATCAATAGAGAAGATGCACTACCGGACAACAAATTTGAGATAGAGGTACGCGGCAAGAGATTAAACGCTCATGTTGTATCAACACCATTTTACAGGAGAAGTAGAGGATGAGTTTACCAAACGATAGAAGATATACGAAGGATCATGAATGGGTAAAAGTAGAGGGAGACTCTGCTGTAATTGGAATCACGGAATTCGCTCAATCTGAATTGGGAGAGTTGGTCTTTGTTGATCTTCCTGCTGTAGGGAAAGCCATTACTCAAGGCGCAACATTATGTGTTGTGGAATCAACTAAAGCTGCCTCTGATGTATATGCTCCACTATCTGGAACTGTGAAGGAGGTGAATTCACCTCTTGGAGATTCTCCTGCTACGGTGAATACGGATCCATATGGATCAGGATGGCTTGTAAGGATAGAAAATTTTAATAATGAAGAGATCGGATCTTTGATGTCCGCTGAGCAGTATGAACAACATCTAACTGGAAAATAATTCATGTCAGAGAACCTTCAAAGATCTTTTGTTGAACGTCACATAGGTCCATCAGAGAAAGAGATTAATGAGATGCTAGTCGCTATCGGCGCTAGTTCACTAGATGATTTAATCTCCAGGACCGTACCTTCATCAATATCCTTTAATAAGGATCTCGATCTAGGAAAGTTTAATCCAGGAATGACTGAAGTAGATGTACTCAAGCATATACGTTCTATCGCGGATAAAAATAAGATATTCAAGAGCTATATCGGCTGCGGATACTACGGAACAATTACACCAGCACCGATATTAAGGAATATCTTAGAAAATCCAGGTTGGTATACTCAGTATACTCCATACCAAGCTGAGATATCGCAAGGACGCCTAGAAGCTCTTCTTAATTTTCAGACTCTTATATCAGATCTAACTGGATTACCTGTAGCAAATGCATCATTACTGGATGAAGCGACTGCTGCTGCTGAAGCAATGGCACTATCTTTCCACCTAACAACCAAAGATGGAGTAGATAAAGATCAAAGATATCTCTTCCATGTTTCGGAACAGTGTCATCCACAAACAATCGCTGTCGTTAAAACTAGAGCTGAAGCGATAGATTTAGATGTTGAGGTGTGCTCTGAAGATAAGTTCTCCCTTCAAAAGGGAAGTATTGGATTGTTAATTCAATATCCCAATACAAGAGGTGAGATTACCGATCCACGTGCCTTGATAGATAGAGCTCATAGCATAGGTGCCATAGTAACAATGGCAGCAGATCCATTAGCCTTGTCTTTACTAACACCACCAGGTGAATTAGGTGCAGATATCGCCATCGGTAGCGCTCAGCGCTTTGGTGTACCAATGGGCTTTGGCGGTCCTCATGCTGCATACTTTGCAACAAAAGATGAGTTTAAACGACTCATTCCAGGGCGAATAATTGGAGTCTCTAAAGATTCGAATGGGGATCCAGCAATGAGACTGGCTCTTCAAACTCGCGAACAACACATTCGAAGAGAAAAAGCGACTAGCAATATCTGCACTGCGCAGGTCTTACTCGCTATCATGGCTAGTATGTATTGCGTTTATCACGGACCAGATGGAGTTCGTGCAATCGCATCAGGAATCAATGATAAAGCAAAGAAATTAGCTGAGGCACTCTTAAGAGCTGGATGGAATATTGAGAGTACATCTTTCTTTGATACGATCTCTATCAAGGTTACTAAAGAAAGTAAGGCAACTGTCCTGAATAATGCCACTGCTAAGGGTATAAACCTGAGAGATCTAGGAGATGCTATTTCGATCTCACTCGATGAAGAAACTTCTGAAGTTGATCTTACAGATCTTATTTCTCTCTTTGAATCCAAAAGCAAGATTGAACATGCCTTAACAGGACTCGGAATACCCGCTATCCTACAAAGGAGCTCAAATTTTTTAACTCATCCAGTATTTAACTCTTATCATTCAGAGAGTGAATTTCTTAGATACATCAAACGACTAGAAGCAAAGGATTTATCTCTAGCCATTTCAATGATTCCATTGGGATCATGCACAATGAAGCTAAATGCTACTACAGAGATGATTCCTGTAACCTGGAAAGAGTTCGGCGGAATTCATCCCTTTGCTCCTAAGGAACAAGGGATAGGATATCGAGAGATATTTAGAGATCTATCTGAGATGCTAAAGACAGTTACTGGATTTGATGGAGTATCTCTTCAGCCTAATGCTGGATCACAAGGTGAATATGCTGGTTTATTGGCTATTCGTGGTTACTTATTGGCATCAGGACAAGCTAATAGAGATATCTGTCTTATCCCAAAGTCTGCACACGGGACCAACCCAGCAAGTGCTATTATGGCTGGATTTAAAGTTGTTGTTGTCGCATGCGATGCTGATGGCAATATCGATCTCAGCGATCTGAAGGTAAAAATAGAAGAGAATAAGGATACGCTAGCAGCATTGATGGTGACATACCCATCAACTCACGGAGTATTCGAAAGTGGGATAAAGCAGGGCTGCGATCTTGTACATCAAGCTGGTGGTCAAGTTTACATGGATGGAGCAAATCTCAACGCTCTTGTTGGAATATGTCGTCCAGTCGATATTGGAGCAGATGTTTGTCATATCAATCTCCACAAAACATTCTGTATCCCACATGGTGGCGGTGGTCCGGGAATGGGGCCGATTGCTGTTCGTAAGCATCTTGCTGAATTTTTGCCTGGTCATCCATTAGTTAGTGTTGAGGAGGGTAAATCTACTCAAGAACCCGCTGCGCCAACTATTTCAGCTGCGCCATGGGGCAGTGCGAGTATATTGGTGATATCGTGGGTATATATTGCACTTATGGGTGCTCGCGGACTAAAGCGCGCTACACAAATCGCAATATTAAACGCGAACTATATCTCAAAGAGACTTCAAGATTCATTTCCTACCTTATATAGAGGAGAGAACGGTTTTGTCGCACATGAATGTATTGTAGATCTAAGAGATCTTAAAAAGACTAGTGGTGTTGAAGTTGAAGATGTTGCAAAGCGTTTAATGGATTATGGCTTTCACGCTCCAACAGTATCATTTCCAGTACCTGGCACATTGATGATCGAACCAACGGAAAGCGAATCAAAAGTTGAACTGGATCGTTTTTGTGATGCATTACTATCAATTCGCAAAGAGATTGGAATGATAGAAGATGGTAGCTATCCAAAAGATAATAATCCACTAAAGAATGCACCTCATACAGCACAGAGTGTTATCTGTGGAGATTGGAACAAGCCGTACTCAAGAGAGGTTGCTGCATTTCCATCTGAATCATCCAAGCGCGCAAAATTCTGGCCAGCGGTTGGTCGAGTAGATGGCAGTTATGGAGATAGGAACTTAGTATGTAGCTGCAACTCACTGTTAGAAGCATAAAAACTAGTGCTTCTCTATTTTCTTTCTTCCTACAAAACGAAAGCACATAGGCCTTAGACTTCTCATATATGAGAGTAAGGCCTAAAACTGCCCCTCAAATAATAGCATTGGAGGGAACGCTAAACTGTTATCTTCACTATATTTTTTGCCAAAACTATTTCGAGCCAGATCTGAAGCATCTTGATTAAAAATCCCGATAGAAAGGAGAGAGTGATTTAAGGGGTTTTCTCTGTGCTAAAGCGTGTTCAAATGTTTTCAATAGGTTACGGTCTTTTCTTCCTGACCATAATCTCTATCTATCCTGTCGAGCAGGCTCATGCTCAACAGGATTCCCTTAAATTCTTCCCGCGAAACTCAGCAGCAACAGTCTTTGGTGATGATGTTAAAACTTTAATGCCTCGATTTGACTCAGAGATTGAGGAGGAGAACGCTCCTACTATTGAGATGCAGCCTGTTGTAGGCCAACCAGAAGTTATCTCCCAGCCGGTTGAAGAGGCACCCGAATCTCTACGAGAAAGACTTACAAAAAAATATGGTGACCCAAATAGCCCCCCAGCGTTGCGCGTTCAAGATTCTGCGCCGATACCTTTTAAAGGTATGATGGAAGCATTGGAAGCTGGGGATGATGCGCTCGCATATGACTATGCGCAGCAATACACCAAACTCATAAAGAAATTACAGCGCACGAACAAGCGTGTGATCAGCATGGTTGGACAGGTCATGAAGGATGACTCTCCGAACGCTGGTGTAGCATGGGACAAACTTCCAGTACTTCCTGAAGACCAAGCAATTTCAAATCGTAAACAAGAGGAAAAGATTGCAGCTCTTCTAAAGCGTGCTGAACAGGCAGAGCTAGAGAAAGGTGAAGAAGAGACGGATAAGAAATTATCTCCAATTGTTGTAAGTAAGAATAGATCTTCGATAAGAGCTCATCTCAAAGAGCAAGATATTCCGAGAGATCCTACTAGCGTGATAGATGCTTACATCTTTGTTGATCCATTAGATTTCGCATCTACTCAATTTCTAAAAGAAGCGGAGGCTCTGTATCGAGCGAGAAAGGGAGATGAAAATGTAAACATAGTGGCTCTCGCTATCAGAAATACATCAAAAGATGCCATCGCAGATACGATCAGGAGATTAAAGATCTCAATCCCACTTAGAGATGGAAGATCCCTAGCTAAGAAGCTAGAGGTTCGGCACTCCCCAACAATTGCATTTTTAAGCTCAGCTAGTAAC
>CAZTER010000028.1:0-10737 GCA_964612045.1 uncultured Bdellovibrionales bacterium | reverse complement strand
GCAATGCACGCTCATCTACTAATTGAAACGCGCCGCACGAAGCCAACTCAAATGTACGTGGATTAACAAAATCACCGAAAGGATCGACTCCATCTCTTTCACTAGATGAATGTAGATTTAGATTTATATCGGTCGAATTAAATATCTTTATATACTCACCTGGAGTAAGACGACGACCTTCTTGCTGTACCATCTTGTCGAATGGACGACATGTTGGCCATTCAGTTCCCCAGATCTTAAATGGCAAGTGTGATAATGAAGCAAATACTTGTTGGCGATTATGGTACCCAGCTCCTACAAATGAGACTGGAGATCCCCAAATAGCTTTTTCTTCTTGAGAAAGTGTCAGTGGCGTATGAAGCCCTGGATCGCATGCGGCAGGTAGATAATGAACCTCTCCAGCCCCAGCTTGTCGTATAGCTTCTATGCAATCACCTTTCTGGATTGTAAACACAAAGTCATAATACCTACTCATCTCACGCCAGTAAGTGAATCGTTGATAATCTTCAACAAACCAGAGTGCAGTAGTAACTCCTTGTTTTCTAAGCTCTGTAAGAACGCGACCAGAAATCGGTGCCTGCGCTAAACAGATTAAAACATCGAATGGCTTCTCGTAGTAAGACTCAAGTACTACTTGAGAGATCATCTCACAGTAATTATTCCATGCAGTTGCTCTTCTAGTTGGATCACTAAGTAGATCTTCAACAACATGATACCCCTGTGCGAAACCACTAACATCAATCGGTTTAACTCTCTGTTTAAGATCTGTTAATGAACGTACCATATATGGAAGCATTGGTAGCGTTCCACCTTGCAATGGACCAAGTACAGAGATCTTAGGATGTAGAGCTGATAATCCACGTCGTCCATATGCTTTAGCTCTTACTTGAGCACAATACTGTCCAGCTACAACCTGACTTTGAGGACGTACAATTAACTCTGTTTCAGGAGTAAAAATATTGAGCTCTTCTTCCCAACCAACAACTAGCGATGAGATATCTTTCAACAATCCTGTTAGATCTCGAATCTGTAGTGCTTGCCAAAAAACTTCTGATCTTGGTTCGATTATCGAGACTTTCTTATCTGTAAGCTTCAAAAGCTCTTCGACATGATAACCAGATCCTAAACCAAAGATTACAAGATGCTTAGCTGATGCGACTCGAGATTCAAGTAGTATTCTCTTTGCCCAAGAAACACCTGCACCTATAGGCTTAGAAGGATGATCAAGGCACTGTCCTTCTTCCAAAATTATCGGTCCTTCAGTTGAAGTATTAACCTCAATCCCTGGCCAATCACGTGGAGAACCCATTAGACGCTTAGCTATCTCTGGAAACTTATGCGATAGCATCTGCATATTTTTATCAAGGATTGAGTTACCTGATGATACTTCTGCTTTACTACCCAAATCATTTATCAGCTCTATCATCTTAACTTGAGAACCATCTAACTTTTTCTGAATTTCCTCTAGAGTCTCACGGGCATTGATTGTAGTTCCTCGACACTGAGTTAGAGCATAATCTAAAGCTGCTTTAGCTTTTACAAAATCGCCACTCTCTGCCATCTCTTTGGCATAATTAAGTGTCATCCAGTATTCGAGATCAACAACTGTTATTCCATCAGATCCCTCACTAGCAGCATCAAGTTCTCCTTGAGGAAGAAGCGCTTGTGCGATCTCTGAAATACCAGCAGAGATAGTGTCATTCTTAACCATGGAAACAACTACAGCTTTTATTCCGAACTCTTCAGATGAAACCTTAAATGGGAGTACTAGCTCTTTAATTGACTCGATATTAAAACCGGCCAATTTCATGGCATTTTCAAAGTTTACTTGTTCGAAGCATCTAAGATGTAAAGTATTTTGAGAAGAAACGCTTTGAGGTTGTCCGAGATACATCTGCAAGCGAATGACACCATTGTCTTTCAGAATTCTACGGATCTCTTTTAAATAACCAGCAATCACCTCAGTCGGCATACTAGTTATTGCAGCAAAACTTATAACGACATCTAAGGATTGATCAGTAATCTGAGAAAGATCTACTCCATTTCCAACAATCAGTCTTACATTTTTTAGATCCTCAAGGAGCGAGCTAGCTTTTTGTATAGCTGCATCAGAAACATCGACTCCTGTTACCTCTTTAAAATTTTCAGATGCTGCTCTAATAAGTCTTCCGACTCCACACCCGATTTCAAGAAATGACTTTGAAGAACGATCTTCAATTCCTTCAAGCAAGATAGAGAGGTCTCTTCTTCCTGTTTCCCACATCTCGGTATCGGAATGATACCCATCGCTCATCCAGAACCGATAGTCATGGGAGATCCTCCGATTCCAATCGGAACGCATCTTTTCACTGATCTTTTCATCGCTATGCATAAACCGGCGCATCCAAAACCTAGATCTGTACCTTAGTATTCGATGCGATCACGATGGATTACGATCCAGAGGAATATGAGGGACATATTCCGAGTGAAATCAAGCAGTTATAATCTTTTATGCTAGTTTTTGTGAAAAATTTTACAAGTTTTACACTCAAATAGTGATAAACCACCGTTACAGTTTAGCTCACCTAAACTACTGATTTAGCTTTATGATGTTACAGGTCTAAGCTTATAGAGAGATCTCTACTCGTCTTAGAGCTTCTCCAACCACAGTACCTTCATCAGGGCGGATCTCATCCTTACGGCTGTTGCCTTCAATAATCTCTTTGTAAGCAGCATAGATTGTCTCAAGCAATCCGATAGTACGGGTTATTCTCTGAGGATCTCTATGAAGATTTGCTTCTGTTAGGTAGTACAACATGAAGTCATACAAACGATCTAAGTCTTTTGCGATCGTTCCACCTTTTTCAAAATCTAGTGTGTTCATCAGCTCAGCAATAATGGCCTGACCTTTACTTAGAAATCTACAAAACTTTGGAATATCGTTAGTTTCTAAGCCTGATCTCGACTGCTTGAGGAATTTAATCGCTCCCTCATACATCATCAATAATAATCTACCTTTATCAACGGTAGTTACCTGAACTGCTTGGTAGGTCTGGTGGGCGTTCTTGCCGTACATGTGGGGTATTCCTTAATCAAAAATACTAAATCACCACTTCCCGTTACTGCTTGCTTTCTTCTCCAAGGGACATCTCCCTCAAGATTCAGAATCGGTGTATCCTCATTTCTTCTTAAGCACGATTTAACAGATGCCCATAAGATTTAGTAAGGTCTTGTATCTAAAGACTATTTTTACTGAAATAACTACCGAAAAAACCTAAAACAATGAATTAACCTTGACAGTCAGATCCTTAACAGCAACCCTGATATTGTGAAAAACGAGATAACATTACTACCTGCTAGCAGCTCAAATGAGCTTCAAAATTTACAGCTTAAACAGGTAATCAATAGCTACATCCGATACTATGCAACTGGTGCTGGCCATACGGCTCGAGCAAAACGGCTTGATTTACGAACTTTTATAGACTTCCTGATGCAACATCATGGTGTTAAATCAGAGGAAGCTCTTAAAGTATCACACTGGGATTTTGCAGCGGTGCAGAGCTATGTAGACCATCTATTACGCAAGAGAGAAGCAGTAGCTACTGTCTGTCGACGACTTGCCACAGTAAAGCACATGGGACGCACATTTGCTGAACGTGTTCCTGGATTTGTAAATCCAGCTAGAGAAGTTCGTCCTCCTCGCACGCCGATATCAAAACCGAAAGCTATTACGACAGAAGAACTAAAAGAAGTAAGAGAACGTGTATCAGAGCGTGTAAAAGAGAAAAGATCTTTTATACGGATCCGTAATGCAACGATATTTAACCTTCTGCTAGATACTGGATTGAGAGCTGACGAGATCCGCCTTCTTAGATTAGGACAGATAGATGAAGATCTTAGTTGGATTAGAGATGTTCGTACTAAGGGTCGAAAATTCAGGAATGTCTACATTACCAGCGCAATGAGAGAGGAATTAGCGATTTATTTAAAAGATAGGGAGGCAACCTTAAAGAAATTTTATGCAAAACTGTCGCGGAGCGAAAACCTAAACCTCCCCCTCTTCATTAGCACCTATAATGCAGTTCCTGGCAAGATAGAATCGTTCATGATCGGACCGAAAACTTTGTGGCGCGCTATTAATGAACTCTCATGCTCAACTAATTTACATCCTCACTTACTCAGACATTCATATGCGATCGATCTTTTAAACGAATCAAATGATGTAAGGTTAGTTTCACAGGCATTAGGACATAGCGATGTCCGGATAACCATGCGCTATACTGAAAGAAGAGACGAAGAGATAGCTGAAGCGTTAGAAAAAAGTAGAAAGCGCTCCCGCAGATCGAATAGCTAAGTTTTCTTTGCTCAAGAATTACCTCCTGCTATAAGGGTTTTATAGTTAACTGCTATTAATGGAAAAATATGTCGATTAATCAAGATTTAATCCGTACCCTAGCGCAACAATACGGAACTCCACTTTATATCTTCGACGAATCTATAATTAGGAGACAGTGCAAAAGACTTAAAGGTGCCATTTCTTATAGGAATACTGTCATTCGATATGCATGCAAAGCATTAACAATTGGAGCAGTACTAAAGGTTATTCGGTCAGAAGGACTACATATTGACGCGGTCTCTTTAAATGAAGTTCTTAGGGCTGAGCTAGCAGGATTTACTTCTGACGAGATTTTATATACCGGCGAAGGCGCTTCTCGTGACGAGTACAAAGAGTTAATAGAAAAGGGCGTAACCATCAACTGTTCATCAATTGATCAGATAAAATTGATAGGTGAAATTCGTCCAGGCTGGCACTGCTCAATTAGAGTTAACCCTGGAGAAGGTCAT
Source organism: uncultured Bdellovibrionales bacterium (assembly GCA_964612045.1). Classification (GTDB taxonomy): domain Bacteria; phylum Bdellovibrionota_C; class UBA2361; order UBA2361; family UBA2361; genus CAZTER01. The sequence goes on along the minus strand of CAZTER010000028.1, from coordinate 5,913 downwards.
GGTCATAGTAATAAGGTGAATACTGGAGGACCTGCCAGCAAGCATGGAATCTACTTTGATCAAATGGATCAGGTTTTAGAGGTTAGCAGGGAATTTAATATAAAGATCATTGGAATCCATTCTCACATAGGATCAGGTACCGACGTAACTCATTGGCTGCGCATAAAAGATTTAACACTTGAAATAGCAAGAAGGTTTAAAGATCTTACTTTCATTGATCTTGGAGGCGGTCTACCAGTTGTTTATAACTCTGAAACAGATCTTCCAATGCCACTAGAAGAATGGGGGGAAAGATTGGGAGAAAGCTTTGCTAACTTCTCTAAAGAATATGGTAGAGACCTCCAACTTCAAATTGAGCCCGGAAGATTTGTCGTTGCCGAGAGTGGAATATTAGTTGCGGAAGTTCAAACGATAAAGGCAACACCTACATACAAATATATCGTTGTGAATACAGGATTAAACCACAATCCTCGTCCAGCTATGTATGGCAGCTATCATGACATTAAATTTATCTCTCCGGATAACTCTATTAGATCTGGTGACTCATTTGCTGTTGTAGCTGGAAATCTCTGTGAATCTGGAGATGTTTTTACAATAGATGAATCAGGAGAGCTTCAGCCAAGGCTGTTTCCTAATGTTAAATTAGGAGATCTTATGGTGATGGGAAACATTGGAGCTTATAGTCACGCAATGAAAAGCGAATACAATTCTATAAACCTACCGCCATCGGTAATGGTTTCGCCTGATGACACTGTTAAATTAATTGAGCGAAGAGGGACTTTAGAGGACTTACTCAGAAGAGAGGTTTAATAAATACCGACATTCCTAGATCTATCTAGTTGACCTTTCCAGCCCCTTTTAGATATCTGTATGTCTCTACACTCACCTCGCGAATAACGTTACCAGCGCGACGCATAAACTGCTTATAATTAGGATCTCTTGTCTCTCTACTGACCATACCGACTACAATTACATCGTGAGGTTTACCATCTGTTCCTTTAAAAGAAAGGATTCCCATATCACCGATGAATTTTGCAGTACTTCCAGTTTTATGCATAACATTCGTATTGTCTGGCAACCTTCCACCAGTTCCATCAACAAGGCGATCATTACTACTTAAATTCATTACTCTATGAATCTCTTCGGCTCCTGCACATTTTTTATCTCTCAATGAGACTAAAAGACGAGCACAATCACGCGCGCTACATGTGTTAAGATACTCCGATCCTCCGCCTGGAATTTTCTGAACAATATCTAGAGATGATGTGAACTCTGGATAATTAGCCTTTAAAATCCTTTCAACTTTTTCAGCGCCGCCAATTTTATCAATGAACCAATTAGTTGCAGCGTTGTCACTGTGTCTTAACATCGCCTCCAGCTTTGCCTTAGACTCTGGACCATAAGTCAATCTACCAGCATTCACCTCATGGAAAAAAGCAACTGCTACGAATGGTTTTACCATGCTAGCAAAAGCTCTCGGAGTATCAGCATTTATTGAAGCTAGCTCTTTCCGATCGCTAAGATCATAAACCATCCATGAAGTACTCTCACTCGGAGTTAACGATACCCCACGAGATCTAATCTCAGAAATTCGACCATGCAATCTTGGCTCTAATCCTCCACCTGTTACTGATGGGGCTTCAGGAGAGCCTTGAGGTGGAATAGTAGGCGGTTTAGTTGAGGATCCAGGTCCAGCAGTAGTTCCAGAACCTGTGCCAGAGCTTGCAGAAGAAGAAACTTCCTTAAGATTTAGAACCACACCTTCATGCAACTTCTTAGGATCAATTTTTGGATTGAGGCTCAGAAGTTTTTCGAGAGGTATTTTTAACTCGCGTGCTATGCTCCAAAATGTCTGACCATCCTTTACTACATATGTATCCGCAGCCTTGCTGCTTGGCGCAGTGGTGCGATCTGCCGGAGTCATAGACTCAGCTCTTGGATAAACTGTTCTTCTAGACAGCTCTGGCAATCCGGGTCTCTCAGCTGTCTGTCTAGTATCTCGATCAGCACCACCTGGATTAGTCGTATCTTCTTTCCGTGCTGTGCTTGGAGAAGCCATTTTTAGATCCTACATTAGATCAAAGGTTATACTGAGGTTATGTAAGGGTCGTAGTAGGTGGTATCATAGAATGTTGGATAGATAGCTAAAATATTTCACATCTTCGAATGCTTCTGTACCGGGGCTACTCTTCTATCCCTTCTTCGAACCATACTAGTGCCACACTAAGTGGCGGAAGTCCCCTCACAGCTGTACCGGGGCTACTCGAACAGTCTTCCTGGGCCTATACTAGACATCATCGCCAGTGCCGGGGCTACTCTCACCTACTCACCTGACCACAGAAGATCACAGGTCCATACAATTTCACCACAGTCATTGAGTACCGGGGCTACTATTCTGTACCTTCTTTGAACCACACTAGTGCCACGCGAAGTAGCGTAGGCCCCTCACGCTGTACCGGGGCTACTTTTCTTCCTTTTCAATCTCTCGATTAGTCTAACTTCCCATTCCAGAACAGTGCATACTTCTCTTTCAGACACGGTCCAAAATTTAATTTCTCAAAGAACTCAGGTGAAGAAGTAACGGTCAAGACTTGAGGGATACCGTTTGAATTTGCAGTTTCAATCGCTTCACGAACTAAGGCACGGGCATAACCCCTTCCCCTAAACTCAGGCTTAACTGCCAACGTTCGAACCTCGGCTATCTTCTTGGAATAAATCTCGAGACAGCAACAACCAATAATTGTCGTTTCTAACTCAATAACCCAAAAATTTGGGAAGAGCTCCATGACCTCTTCATCTGTTCGCTTCAGAACGGTGCCAGCATTTTCAGCAATTAGTTTATGAATCTCAGGAAGATCTCTCTCTGTTGCTGCTCTAAGTATCGCTCCGTTTACCAAATCTCTCATTGTTCCTCCTGTCAAAAATCGGAGGAGCAGTGTATCACTCAGAGCATAAGGTAAGTAAGTCCAATCCTTAAATATTAACTAACAGCCCGAAGAGATGTTTTATTTGTACTTATCTCTACAGGTTCAGAAATAGAATCATCAATAGTCTCACCATGTTGGCTAATATCCAATCCAACTTCTTCCTGCTCTGATGTTACTCTAAGAGGATGAATGAAATCTGTTATCTTATAAAGCAAATAAGAACCACCAAAAGTATATACACCGACTATAACCAACGCGATCATATGATTTAAAAATGTTGAAACCTCGCCATAAACTAAACCTACTTTGCTAGCAAAGATTCCTGTCGCAATCATTCCAACAATTCCACCAACTCCATGACATGGGAAAACATCCAAGGTATCATCTAGCGTAGATTTAGATTTCCAATAAACGGCAGCGTTACTAATTAAACTAGCAGCTAAACCAATCAACAAACTTTCGCCAACAGACACGAAACCAGCCGCTGGAGTAATCGCTACTAAACCTACAACAGCACCGATACATGCTCCTAGAGCAGATGGTTTTCTTCCCTGTAAACCATCGAACGATATCCATCCTAACATTGCAGCGGCAGAAGCTGTATTTGTTGTTAAGAAAGCTAGTGCTGCCGTCTCACTAGCTGCCAGAGCAGACCCTGCATTAAATCCAAACCATCCGAACCATAGCATTCCAGTTCCCAAGAGAACGAACGGAATATTTGCAGGTTTGCTTGGTTTATTTGCTATATGAGCCTTTCTTCTCCCAAGAACCAAAGCTCCAGCAAGAGCTGCAAATCCTGCTGACATATGAACTACTGTTCCTCCAGCGAAATCTAGTACTCCCATAGTTCTCAAAAACCCTTGAGGGTGCCATGTCCAATGCGCAAGAGGTGTGTAAATAAACAGGGTAAAGAGACAAATAAAGATCGTGTAACTTGAAAATCTAACTCTCTCAGCAAACGAACCGGTAATTAATGCAGGAGTGATTATGGCAAATTTCAATTGAAATAGAGCAAACAGAGCTAATGGAATAGTAGGAGATAGATCTGGATGTGTACTCCCTCCGACTCCTCGAAACATAAGAAATGTAAAAGGGTTGCCAATCAATCCACCGAGACTATCTCCGAAACAGAGACTAAAACCAACAACCACCCACAGTACAGATACAACTCCCATTGCAAGGAAGGATTGAAGCATCGTTGAAATTATGTTCTCTCTCCTTACCATACCACCGTAAAAGAAAGAGAGGCCTGGAGTCATAAGAAGTACTAAAGCTGTTGCGGTCAACATCCATGCCGTATCTCCGGCTGATATAGGACCACCTTGGACCATCTGAGATGTTGCTGGGAGCACGGCTCCAATTAATGAAATGACGGAAAGAAGACCTAAGGGCCACAACCAGACAAGCCTTTTGTAATTAAACATAATTATTGCTCCTATTAGGATAATTATGCTGATTTTTATAATACTTGTCGAGTTTTTAGTTTTAAAGTTAAGATTATTTCAATTAACTATTCGCTAATTTAGACAAACCTAAAAAAATAACCCACGCCAATCTAAAGATCCCCAACAAAGAAGCGGAGATCTTTTGTCACTTAAGGAATCTGAACATAGAATAGCTGCCCAGACGATATCTGCCCACCTGTAACCTGCTCTCCAGAAGCATTCAGCGTTACAGCATGAACTCCACTGGATCCTCCTCCCCTAGAAAGGCAACCCTTTAGATCTACAGTGAATGAAAGTAAACTTTCTGGATCAGCTTCGCTATCTCCAAATAAATCACGATACGGATTCCCATTTGCGCCTTGATCGAATCTAAAGCTTCCACCCGCGCCGAGCGGAGTTTCGTCCTCTTCAAGCTCGTCAGAAACATTACTGAATAGTCCAGCACATGTAACTTGTGCACTACCAACGGTCACTCCGTAATTTAAATCTCCCCAATCATAGTAACCTTCCTCATCAGACCTAATAGCCTGCCTCTGTGGACGCCAAAATGTCATTGTCATTAGACCATCCTCAGAAAGGACAATCGGGTCTGATGGACTAGCACCCGGAATCGATCCGACTGTAGGACTAACAGAACCATAATCAACATCAACTTCACCAAAACCTGCATCGTAATTTTTAATAGCAGGAACTGATACAAAATACGGGGCTAGTGACATAGTTTTTGTCACAACCTCACGATCTCCTGCCTTTGCTACGACTCTAAATACATCACCTGGACTAAATTGATCTCTACCGACTCGAGGTTGAATTGACGCTACTAATGCTCCTAAGCGGCTCACCTTCTCTAGCCGCGGAAACCCATCAGAAGTTAAGAGCTCATCCCAATTTTTCCCACGGAAATCATCTGAGCTCTCAGTTATACCAGCGAAGACTGCCGTTGGAGAATCTTTCCTGCAATATACTAGAGAATCATCACAGATAACATAGCTGTCAGTAACTGCGGAAAATTGTTCCGGTGGAAGTGAGATAAATACAGCGAGATTAAAAACATTCTCTCCGCCTACAATTGAGTCAATTAATTGATCACTTAAACCATCTCTCACATTGGCATTTGCAGTCTTACGAAAATCTAAAAATAAGGAGGTATAAGGAACATCTGCTCCCGAAGAATCTGGATCTGCTGCATCGAGCACTAAGTCGCCATCATCATCAGCATCAAAAGCATCTGGGATACCATCAAGATCTTCATCTCCGCCCTCCTGGTTAACTGAAGCTGCGCGTGTTTTAGATTCACTAGAAAATGTACTAACCAATCCCTGCTCTCCAGCACCGATTGGTTTTCCTGCTTCAGCTATGACATTAGCTTTTCCGAAAAACTTAGCGCTATTTTTTGCTACAGATTTGGGAATTACAGCATACCCATCTTTTAGTGCCAACTTCCCTAGAGTAATTAACTTTTTCTTGCCATCAAATTTACCCGAAAATGAAGTTCCAACCTTTGATCCTTTGTCTAAAAATACAACTGGCCCAGCATATCT
>CAZTER010000027.1:0-11047 GCA_964612045.1 uncultured Bdellovibrionales bacterium | reverse complement strand
AGAGATCTAATCTATTCGCCTTTCTGCTAACTTTAATTCCAGCATTTCCTAACCTAAAGGCAGGCTTTGCCGGATCAAATATAGCTGTTGGTTTAACATCGCCAATTCTTCCGCGAGTAGTTAAAACAGAGACAAAAACATTTGGCCCCCAATTATTACCTACCTTAAGACCAACTACTGGATTAGAGCGACTAATCTTCATCACATGATGCTCAAGGATTCCTTCACGCTCCACAGTTACCAAGGCTTGTGCCTCTTTAAATGGGGTTCTAACTTGAAACCTCGCTGTCTCTCCAACTTCATATGTAGTTTTTTCAGGAAGAACATCGATTCGATCCGAGTCTGATTGCCCAAACCAAAAATCACCTTCACCTACAAATATCGACCGCACGCTCTTAGATACTCTTCCATTTTGATCTGTAACCACAGCCTCAAGAATATACTGGCCAGGCACCTGAACTTTAACTGAACAGCCTACAATCCCTTCTTCATTTGACATTCCTGAGCATAGAGGAGCAGGTTTAGAATCTATACTTACATTCTCAAAGCCAAAGGTTCCACCAACTAGCTTTTTTCTATGCGTATATACCTGACGTTGGTAAAGATTTGCTTCGGCAAATACACCTTTTTGTCCTACTCCATCTGCAGAGGTAACAGCTATATCAAATTTAAAATCATTTGATTTAGATGCCCAATTATCAACCTTAATTCCTACCAAGTATTTGGCTGGTAAGATTGGTAGATAAGAAGCTACTGTTTGTGTATCTCCATTCGGATCTCGATACTCCATCTCTATATAAAGCTGAGACGGCTCACTAACTGGAGCAATGTCATTTAAATCAAGTCGTGCCATTCCTTGCATATCGAGTTCGGCAGACTTAGAACGAATAGTTGCTGGACGATAATTAAATCCGCTTTCTTCCTCTGAGGAGTAATTCTCTGGTTCTGGTTCCTGAGCAAACGAGAATCCATCATACCTTCCTGAAAAGGAGAAAGAGTGAGGCTCAACTCGATATCTCACCTTAATTGGAAGTAGGCTAGCACCTCCTCCATTTAAATATCTAACTGCTACATCAATCGGAACTACTGGAGGAAATAACTCCTGATCTTTCGGTCCAGAGATAGCACCTCGAGATAATGGAACTTTGTAATTTTCTACCGAGAATGCTCCGCCAAACGTCTTCTTTCCATCAACATTATAATAGACAGAGTAATCACCAAGCTTAGCATTAGCAGGGATACTCCATTCAAAAACTCCGCTACTATTGCCCCAAGTAATTGGGCTCTCGAATCTATCCTGAGAGCCATTATGCACAAGCTCTACAGAGCTATCTTTTCTAATATCTTTAGGAATCTCTAACCCATTCTGATTCTTCGTACGCAGAACTGCTTTTCCATGAACAACTTCGCCTTGTCTCAATAAGGTTCGATCGAAAATAGTCCATATCTCTGGAGAAAGCTCTGCATTCCATGCAGTTGAAAGGTCAAATCTCCATGGCTCCAATCCCTCATCCCAACTTGAAAGAGTAAAGGATAGATCTGCTCCTTTTCTAGCTACAACAACCATCTCTTCATTATTAAGATCTACTTTTTTAAAGAATGGTTGATTTGGATATCCATCAGTTCGTAAACACCTAGTATCAACTCTCTTAAGGTTCAGATCTTTAACTAAAGCCACACCACTCTGATCTGTTTTTCCTTTCCACAATTCCAATCCATTACAATCATGAATTGAAACGTCAGTATCTGAAGCAGCCAATCCAGAATCTAAGTCTGTTACCCAAACCAGAGAGGAATCTCGTCCCTGTTTAAAATGTACAGCTAGATTAGTAACCAAGACCGATGTTGGAACATACAAAGTCTTATTCTCTCCCTTTAATAAGGCACCGATTGCTGGGCTAGCAACCTCAACAACGTAGAAACCGGGTTTATTAAAAGGAATTCCTACTACTTCGAAAGAGGATTCTCCGGCAGGACGAGGCAACGAGATTGGAGTTACGGATGCCGCTGGATCTGAAAAGATAGATGTAGTGTTACTCTCTATCTTTTCATAAACCTTGTTTATCTTCCCCATCCAATCAAGGATCTCTGAAATCTCTTTAAGTTGTACCGCAGCACCTGTAACTTTTGCCGGGATAAGACTATTTTGACTAACAGCACCTTGAATCTCTTTATCAACATTACGAACAGTTAGTGGTAATGTATTGGCTCCATTTAGTTCAAGGACACCAAAGGCAGCTCCAAATCTAACCATTGGAGGAATTGTTCCAGTTTTAAATGAAACAGTAAGGTCATCCTCGCTCTTAGAGATAGAATTTCCTTGCTTGTCAGAAACAGAGGAAGGAATAGAGATTGAATAAGTAGTCTTTGGTTGAAATGGACCTTTAAATTTGAACGCTTGATAAGATCGTCCATTTTCAAACCAACTTGTTTTTACCGGAGAGGAGATTAATCCATCATTAGATTTTAAAGAGAGTTGCCACGCATCTGCTGTTGAATCCCTAGTAAATACAGCATAAATACCTAAATATGGATCACAACTTCCATCGGCATAGGTCTGATCACATCGTGTAAAAACATTAAATTCAGGCTCTACAAATAAACTTTCGTTTAACTCTGTTGTCGACAGATGCCCACTTTTTGAGCGCAATCCTTTCGCTACAGTTAAGTTCACCTTAGTGTCAGCAGGTAAGTTTAATTTTGGAGAAACAACGACAAGATTTTCTGAAGAATCTAAACGCATTGCCTCTAAAACTCTGCCTCGATCCTCGCCCTCAATTATCTGCAACTTAATAGCTTCTGCAATTCCAGGAACAACAATAGCTCCCTTTGTTAGGAATGATTGTTTATCAATCGCACAGGAAAATTTTAAGATTAATTTTGGAGAGTTTGTAATAAGCGAGATATAATTAGGATAGTCCTCTGTCGAACTGGCGATATCCTGAATACTACCCAAGGTACCTGAAACTTGTTCAAGGACAGGCCCTCCTGGGTTACAACGATCCAATTCCTGAGCTGAAAGGATGCTAGATGATAAAGATAATAAAACTAAGAATATTAGGGAGATAACTTGATTCTTCATAAGAGCCAGATCTTCTCAGATCGGCAAAGAATCGGAAAGAGCGTTGTTAGGTAAAATACTTGAATAAGCGAAGATAAAATCTATTATAAGATAGATGTCTAATCTTGCCACAAAGCCACTTAGGTTCTCACCTTCCGATATTCCGACTCTCCCTACAGATGAGAGACTTTGGGATCTCTCCCACTTTCCTTATAAAGAGATCTTTACAAGAGAAATTCCAGCTTATCCTGATAGGCTTGTGAATCATCCTGAGGTTTCTCGAACACAGTTTTTTAACCATGTAAAAAATGATGCTTATATAGTCCGAGCATTTATAGATTTTGATTCACCAAACATATTAACAGCAGTAGCTCTCTCTGTTAAACAATTTCAAGGCATGACTATGGGCTTATTCTTCTCATTAAATAAAGATTGCGAACTTTTGAACTTTGCTGAATGGATCGGAGAGATTAGAGAGGGGAATGAATTCGCCGCATGTGGCGCGGATGACGTAATCCCGAGTAGCAATCCAGCCTTATTTTTAAATCAGGAATCTACGGCTGATTTAATACTCAGAGAAATGTTAGGTGGAAAATTTATCCATGCTGCACACCCTCTCGAAGAGTTAGTTTTTCCACCAGAAGATCTATTTAGAATACGGTTAAAAGAAGCCGGGTTATAATAGGTTATACTACGCGAAGAGATGAGTGATTTAACATAATATCCCTCAAAGATCTTCCATCCCGCAAAGCTACACTTCTAACGATCTCTCCCAACATCTCAGATATGGACACAGACCTGAGAAGATCTCCCTTTCCACGCCTGAGATCTATAGCACTAGTTACATAGATCTCGGATATCGGTCGCACCAGCTTTCCACCAAGACTCTCATAGTCATCTCGAAAAGACTCAACTGCATTTCCAGATAGAATTCCTTGAGTAGATGCAGCTAAAACCTTCATCGCACCAGCATGCAATAAAACTCTAGCTCCGGCTCGTAATGTTTTTCCTGTATCGATCATATCATCAAGCATTAATACGACCTTACCGGAGAGATCTACCTTTCCACCCTTTATATGGCTTGAATTAATCTCATTTGCCTCTATCCGATCTTTGGCCATCTGGAGAAAGGTCGTTTTTGGTCCAAGGTTTTCAACGATAATAGATCTAATTTTTTCATCCTTGAGCCTCTTACCCATTCCCTCGTCAGGTAAGGCTACTACAAATTCTGTATCGGGATATTGCTGAGCAATTGCCTTAGTAAGTAGAGGCAATGCTGTAATATTATCAATTGGAATACCGGCAAATCCCTCTATCTGGCCAGCATGTAGATCAAAGCAGATAACTCTACTAACTCCTTGAGATTCTAAAAGATTAATAACCGCAGATGCTGAGATAGGAGTTCCATCTCCATTCTTTCGATCTCCTCTTGCATATGGAAATGACGGTGCAAGAACGATTATCTTCTCTGCTCCTCCTCTTCTTGCGGCATCAACCTGCAAAAACAACTCCATCAAGGGTTCGTTAGATGAATTGTCAGGATTGTATACTAAAAATATATCCTTACCTGCTATCTCACCTCCCAATTGAGGCATTATCTCGCCATTTGCAAAATGTGTTAGTAGACTTCGCTTGACCTTGATTCCGCTAGTAATCTCTAGATCTCGTAAGTAAGCTGGCTCTAATGCACCGCCAACTATCAGAGCATTATTAAGATACGACAATAAACTCTTCTTCTCTTGTTGAGAGCTAGTTGTCGCAGCTTCTAGCCTCTCTCTTCTCCAAAGAGCTGCTTCTCCTTGAGAAACGATCTCAAATCTTCCAGCTCCAATAAAAATATGCGCTAATTCTGGATCTTTTAATGAGAGATCCAAAAGTTCTTCTAATCCCTCAACCGCGCTAACGCTATCAGGAATAACACCGGAATTGCGCAATTCTCTGCGGAGGTCTTTAGGCAAACTCGGAGAAGCAGATAAAGATAAAAGTCCATGTTTAAGTGGCTCTCTTACTTCACCTAAAACTACACCGCTTTCACTACTAATACTGCTCATACTTAATCCCTCAATATTCATTACGGATAATGGCAGAAATAACCATTAATTGCGATCTGTCGCCTATATAGGCAACCAAATAGAGAAAACATGTTAAAATTGAGAGATTCCTTGTGCTTATTAAGAAACAGTTATCTTTCATAAGGAACGGATAAGGTCTTAATTAAAACACTAGCGAGAAACTTAGGATATGAAGCTTCACTCCCTCTCTCGACATCCCTCATTCCAAGATAAAAAGCCTTGCCTCGTTCAGTTTTAATTTTAGATTCTGCCCAATCAAAGAACTCTAAGCATAATCGCTTTAACTCTTGATCTGGATGCTTACTTACACCATCAAGCATTATGCGAGATGTTTTACTGACAAGGTGCAATACATCTATCTCTTTTGCAATTTTTCGCAGCTCAAATAGATCTACATCTTCTCGATAAAGGTTCTCTAAAAATGATACGAATCGAATCTGATGTGACTTAACTCTTCCCTGCTCTCGCTCACTTGCGATTGAATTCAACATAAGATTGGAGATATTTGACCAATCAACATCCCGCCCTTCATAGATCCCAAGACAATTATAAATATGAAGACCAAGGAGGTCCCCTTCAAACCTACCAGCAGTTAATACCTCAAGAGCAATCAGCTCTAAACGGGTCTTATCTTCGCGCGATAATCCATCAAACGGGGTAAAATCACCGACTATAGCTTCAGATATATCATGAAACTTCATCAACTCTGCCAGCATCTGGCGAGAAGAAACCTCTGGAAAAAGAAGTATTCCTAGCTCTTGCGCCTCTGCGCAATGCTCCAAAACGGATTCGCCACCTGTTAAAGCTTGCTCAAATGGCAGCCATCTTAGACCGTAATATTCACGACCATGAGAAGCCAAAACATCTCTATTTTCTCCATCTAAAAGCAACCGCAGCCAACCAGTTCGTGGCAACGATTGCAGCGCGTTAAGAGCTAAAGGGATTCTTCGATCTAACGATGCTGTTAAATACTCCCTAAACCTATCTTCTAATCTCTCGAAACGTGGCAATGTTGCGAGCAGAAAATCTCGATCGCCTTGATCTACTCTTGGAATTTTTTCTACAAGATCGACTAGTTTCACTGTATAGAAATTTTACAATAAAAAGAGGGTGCCGAATGAAGGATTAACTTCAAATAAGTGACAGATTCATCATCCAACAGTTAATACCCATAGATACTAACCAAAGAGTAGAGGTAGTCAAATTACCCTATTCTAAAAAACCTAAATCTTTCGAATGGATATACTCTAAAGAGCTGCAATCAACTTCTAGATCACTAAGATATTCATCGAATATGAGTTTTTGCTTGAGAAAGAGCTATAAAAAATATAAGTTTTAAATTGAAGTTGTAAAGCAGTATGACATTTAAATTTCACCAATCACCACATCTTCACGACCTAACGACTGCGAATCTACCACCTCGAGCTGAATTCGATTGCTCACTTATTCAGATGCTTGAGAGAATAAAGATGAAATCTCTCACATCTATTGGTTACAAAACTGAAAGCATGGCTAGTGGTCAAGCGCTTTGGCAAGCGAAGTCAGAAAGTGTTCCAACGGGAGTTACTGCCGAGAAATTAATATCCTCAATTTCTCAAACTGCTGAAGGGAAGATAGTTGAACATGAACTACCTATAGAGGCTCTGAATTCTCCTCAAAATACATCAAAGACAGAGCATGGTGGACCATTATGGTGGAACTTAAATACCTTTTCTTTAGTCCCTTTGTTCACTTAGAAGTTCATTCGAGACACGAAAACAGGACAAGAAGAAGCGACTTAACATTGGATGTTAGACCCCTTGGTATACTTGCTCCAGATGAAATAGGACATTCACAAACAGCCCTATATAACTGCCGCGCAGAAGAGACTTTATTTGGATCTCTAATATCTGGAGATAGCGCTAGCAGCACAGCTCGACTCCTACCCTCCTTGCTCAATACTGGAGCGACATCGAGGGTTTCAGATATTCTGCCTCTCAATCTCTATCCTCGAGAATGGTACGGAGATGCTGATGTCGGTGCTATTGTAGCTATGCGAGAAGACCCTTTCTCTTTTGTAATTAAACCTTACTGGAGTATCGAAGCTTTAAAGATAGGAATGAACCATATTCAAGAGATCGGTATTGACCTTCTTGATAACCTCTCGATTGCACAGAGCGAATTAAGAGGATATGGAGTTCGCGATTTCAAAAGAGCTTCTGCTTTACTAACCTTAATCTTTGAATCTGTAGCTCTTTTTACATCTCAGAACTTTCCTGATGAAGCTGTGTCTGGATTATCCGGAGTTGCAGTAAAAATGAATAACGACAACTCCTATACCTGTACCATTGCAACACTTGCTTTAAAGTTTGAAGACGCACTCCCTGACAAAGAAACTGGGCGTTCTCACCTTAAAACGAAAGATAAATTTCATCGAGTGTTCGAAGTTGAGGTAAAAAGAGATCCTTTTGGATTCATAACTCAAAAGGTTACTTCAACTAACACCGCTAAACTTACGCAGCTATGTTGGCATGAAAAATTAACTCCTCTTATAGAGGAAGATCCTTTGGCTGAATTAGGCGATATTGCTCTTTTGGATCTCACAGAATAATCCTCTCTTAAAAGATTACAAAGATCTTCTTCTCGACTAAAAAATTGATTTCTAGATAATCTCTATTCCGTAACTCTGGTTCTTGGACGCCAAATTCCACCAGATTTAAAAGACTCAAAACCCCATTTTGCCCATCTTAAAGATGCGATAACTAACCAACTTGACCACAACAACATCATTCCGCGCCATATCCAGATCGGCAACATATAGACCGCTGGCCGCGGGAGATCGCCCTCAGTAATATCTACATACCAGCGAATTAGCTCGTTAGTAGAATCTAATCCTGCAACCTTCATATCAGGATCAACAAGCAAGCCACTTGCAATACCACCATAGAGAGCAGAGATAGTGATTAAGGTATAAATAACTAGAAAGATCTGAAAGAGATCAAACTTCCACCATCTATCGATCGAACGTTTTGAACGAACTATAAACAAAGCAAACCAACCAACCGGGATTAACATATTAGCAACAGAGGAGGTTGCCATTCCAAATCCCAAAAGACACCAGCCAATAAAGCCAATTGGCGCTGATTTAATCTTTGATAGTAGGAATGCGCCTCCTATTATTACTAAAATCTTACTCCAGAAGAGGACGACGCCACCCCAAGAAGGACCAACCAACCAAACTAACCAAGCAGCTGATGGAACTTGAACTGAAACTGTAACATTTGATGCTGGACTAGATAACTTAACTGCCGGAACCTCATTTCTAAAGCCTGTCTTCCATCCCTCTATTTGAAAAGATATCGAGACATTTTGACTTCCTGGGTTCAAACTAAAAGTTAAAGAACCATTTTGATCATTAAAAGCCCTCTCTGTTCCATCGATTGCTACGCGATACACCTTAGCAGTAGAAGGAAGGTCTATCTTATAATTTCCTCCTTGAGAGGTCCTAACCACTAAATCAATCTCACCTTTAAATGTGCGAATTCCTGGCTCTGCTCGATATGAAACATTATCTACTGTCGTAGTAGAGCCTGGGACTCCTTCTGGACGAAGAACTCCTAACTTCAACGATTCTCCAGAATAAGGATTCCATTTTAGCTGAGCTATTCCGCCATTTTTTGTATAAGTTGGAGGAATTCCCTCACTTGAGCAACGATACAAAGAGGTACAATTAACAATCCATTCTTCGCTATAGCCGAGGTCTGAATTTGCCTTAAAAGAAAGAGTCTCTGTCTCTTTTAAGATCCCACTCCAAGACAACGTCTGCACACCTCTTGCAAATTGAAGAGAAACTTTTCCTGCTTCACTTTTAAAATCTTGTGAACTTATCGATTCTCCATCTAGAAGAGCTACAGAAAGACTAGCTGGACGATCAAAAGAGCCTAATCTTCTCACTTGTGTAGTAACTTCCCATGGAATACTTAAATTCACCTCTCTTGTAACAACAAACCAAGATGGAATAACCTGATCTCCCTCTTCAATCTTTGATTCTGAGATACTCTGAGAGCGGTCAGATAATCTCGAAAGTTGAATTGAACCAGAGATAGATCCTGATTTATTTACTCCATCGACACTCCAACCCTCAGCACTAACTTCTATAAATGTTGGATTGGATGGAAACTGTAAAGTAACCGCAGAAGCTCTAGAAAGTTTACCTTTTATATTAACCTTGTGAGTTCCTTCTCCAATTTTGATCCAGACAAATCCTTGAAGATCTCGTCTCAAAGCTTTTGCTGGTTGACCATCAATTTCTACAGACTGAAGACGCAATTGATCAAATGGCCCTGGAAGCGCCAACGCAGCACTATCTACTACCTCCACGATCGCAGAAAAAGAAAGGTCGTAACCATTAACTTCAAGTTTTGCAGAACCAATAGATCCGCAATTGTCCTTACAAACTTGTGATGTAATTCTATTCTCTAACTCAGTTAATAATTGCGTAGATGGCAGGTTCTGAGCATCTGCTGACAATGTCTGCATGAACGAGAGAACAAATAAAGCTATCCCCGCGACACTTCCTTTATTTAAGGAATGCATTGTAATTGGAAAGATCCCTCTTATTATAGCAAACCCTAAAGCCAACACTCCAAGTACCTTTAAAAAGGAAAGTAATAAATTTACCATAGGCCCAGACAAACAGATAAATAGATCATGCTGCTTGCCAACACCGCCTGACCACTGCAACGAAACTGTTTGCCATCTCCAATTCGGGACACCTGGTGCATTCTGCACTATGGAATTAGGATCAATTACATTCTTGCGTTTAAGAGATTGAAATATGCTACCATATTTATCCTTAGACACGATCCCAGAACCAGCTAAGCTATCAGACTCATACATGACACCCTCCTGTGCCTTTGATTCAACTGCTGCTGGTGCGGATAACATTCTAGGGGCGAAGGCACCTGGTCTAAAATAGCGATAAGAATTATCAAGCTGAGGAAACAATCCGTTTCTAATGCTCTGAATAGAAAACCCGACTGTGATTAACAAGAAGGCAATAACTGTGATAGTGGAATAAACTTTGACAGCTCTCTTAAGCCTTCCCTCTGGAAGAAAGCGCAACAATGCGACGCCTACTATCAAGAAAAACCAAACAGAATCCGGAGCTCCGCTCTCTGAATGTAGAAGAAACGAAACTATCAAACTTAAAAGTCCTGTTTTTACTCCAAAAAGTTTATAGACAATCCCTGCTAATAAAAGTGCAAGAAATAGATCTAGTAATGTCCAGGACTCACTCCAGGAACCATAAACACGGTCAGCTCCTGAAACATGCCAAACCTTCCATCCAGGAGGAAGGTTTAGTGATATAGCTAAAGACTCCACATCATGATTCCATCCAACTGCAGACAGCTTGGAACGTCCAAGAATCTCTCCTTCTCCAGTTACATCAATCGTCTGATCTCTAACTTCTACACCATGCAGAGAATTATCAGGGTTTAATGTTATTACCTGTCCTTCATTCGCAACTTTTACCTGTCCGAGCTTTAATGAGTCTTGAGCATCAAGCCGCCAACCCTGATTCATTACTCCACTCCAGGTATCCCTGGTAGCAAAAGACTTACCATCTAGCCTCAACCACATCTCGCGTTGTAATTGCAACGCATTTGGGGGGCTATTTTCTTCCCCTCTTCTATTCAATTCAAACTTTACCTCTTCACCACGCCCTATCATGTAATGGCTATTCCCGCGCCAATCATAGGGGACTTCAGCTCTTTCAGGATCTACAGAAACTCCACCGACAACCTCCACAGATCTAAGGTCTTCGCGCGGGTTCCAGCTCCAAACTTCACTCTCTGGCCACTCTGATAAATTGCTATTATTAGCTACGATAGATTTTACATCTCCAGTAACGACACCACCTACCTCGATAAAA
>CAZTER010000026.1:0-11074 GCA_964612045.1 uncultured Bdellovibrionales bacterium | reverse complement strand
CGGTAAAGATAAGGAGCATCACGGATGGATCGATCGTCTTCAAGATATCTACAGAGCTTTACTTTTGAAAGCTGGAAGGATTTCATGGGTTATAATATCAGGAGCTGCAGTTTTATTCTTAGTTTCTTTAGCGATATTTACTAGACTTGGATCGGAATTTATTCCTTCTTTAGATGAGGGAGATGTGGCTTTGCATGCCATGAGAATTCCAGGTACTTCATTGTCTCAAGCAGTGACGATGCAGCATCAACTTGAGGAAGCAATAAAAGAGATTCCAGAAGTAAGTCATGTTTTTACAAAGATAGGGACAGCAGAGATCGCTACCGATCCTATGCCACCTAGCGTTGCTGATGGTTATGTGATGTTAAAACCACGTGGGCAGTGGAGTAATCCAAATAAACCTAAAGCAGAAGTAGTAGCGGCGATTGAAAGTAGAGTTTTAAATGTTCCTGGAAATAACTACGAATTTACTCAGCCAATTCAGATGAGATTTAATGAGTTGATAGCTGGTGTTCGCAGTGATGTCGCTGTGAAGATCTTTGGTGATGATATGAATGTTCTTCTAGAACAAGGAGAAAAGATAAAAGAGATCTTAGAAGGGATATCTGGTGCTTCTGATACTAAGGTAGAGCAGATAACTGGACTTCCAATGATAGTAATAAAGCCAGAGAGAGCCAAATTAGCACGCTTAGGATTGAACTCCTCGGAAGTTCAAGAGGTAGTTCAGACTGCTTATTCGGGGCATGAGGTAAGTCGTTTTTATGAAGGAGATAGAAATTTTCCTATTGTTATTCGATTGGGTGAGAAAGATAGAAAAGATAGAGATGCTATTCTTGGGATTCCTATCCCTTTACTAGATATCGACAGTACTGAAGATACAGAGATGGATACTCGACGGACTGAGCTAAAGGCAGAAGTTCCAGAGAAGACTTATGTTACTTTAGGTGACGTAGCGTCTATGAATGTCATAGAAGGCCCAAATCAAATTAGTAGAGATAATGGAAAAAGGAGAGTCGTTGTTACACTTAATGTTCGAGGACGCGACCTCGGCTCTTATGTAGAGGAGGCACAGAGCAAGATTACAAAAAATATTAAATTGCCATCGGGTTATTGGATTGGATGGGGAGGTCAGTATGAGAATCTGATCTCTGCAAAACAGCGCCTAATATTTGTGGTTCCACTAGTTTTAATAAGTGTATTTGGACTAATATTCCTAACTTTTCGTTCCTTTAGTTACACAGTCTTGGTTTTTACTGGAATTCCATTTGCTTTATCCGGAGGAATTATTGCTTTGTGGTTGAGAGGTATTCCGTTTTCAATCTCTGCTGCCGTGGGATTCATCGCCTTATCTGGTGTCTCAGTTCTAAACGGATTGGTATTGATTAGCTTTACTGCCAAACTATTGCAGGAGAATAAAGATCCAGCTTCTGCAATATTAGAGGGTGCTGTTTCAAGGTTACGCCCAGTTCTGATGACTGCTTTAGTAGCCTCTCTTGGATTTTTACCTATGGCCATATCTCAAGGGACTGGATCTGAGGTCCAGAGGCCTTTAGCTACAGTAGTGATCGGAGGTATAATTTCATCAACTGTATTAACTCTATTGGTGCTCCCACTTCTTATGTTACTGATATCAAATTGTAAGGAGTTTTATCTTGATAAGAATAAATAATAAGTAGTTATCTGCTGTTATCTTGTATTTCCAAGATAAACTTTAAATTTCAGTTTTTATGAAGATTTTTGACTAACTATTATCAACTGCTATTCTTTTTAGATGGCAGAGGCTTACAGACACCATACTCCTCATCCGATAGATCTACTCTTATCTAATGGAGATCCCTTATCTGAAGAATTTAATCCTGCTACTGCACTAAGGTCCTGTTGGCGAGCAACGCAGGATACTTTAGTTCATCATCGGTGTGGAATGCGTGCGCTTGCAGAGTTGTCATTAGGAGAGATCTTGTGTGAGTCAGATCGCTTAAATAGAGAACCAAATAATGAATTAGCTAGGGTTTTTACCATACATAGATTAATTCTCTCCTCAGCTGCTTACCTATCTTTAGCTAATCGAGAAGTTTCATTTGGACTAGGCGAGGGAAGGGAATTTGAGCAAAAAGCTCTTACTTGTATCGATGAATTATTGGAGTTCTCTAGAGTTAATAGGTGGGATCCAGGAAAATTAAAAAAAGACCTTTATGCCTCGTACTCTATTCTAGGAAGGGCAGTTCTAGATGGATATAAGTTATTAAGTAAGAGATTTAGCAAATCACCTCAGTTACGAAGGTTATGGTCAGAGACCATGAAGAAAACGCTAAATGAGATCTCTCAAAATGCTATTGCGGGGAAAGGTGTCCGATCTAGTTGTGTCTTAAAGTCTCTTTTATCCTCTGATTGCCAAACCTCTCAGATCTATAGAGATGCTTTCGCTGAAATATCGAGTTTGCCATATGATGTCTTTAATCTAGGTCAATTGTTGAGATCCAATCATAGGGAAGAGCAAGGATCCTTTGCTCCTGGTGCAGCCCCATTATTAGTAGCAGCGGCTTTTAGCAGGATACTGTCTGCCAAAGACAGGATTGTTGGAGTTCAGATAGAGTTTAATAAAGATGGTAGCCAAGCCGTTAATGGGGATATCGATCTGATGCTCTATATTGACCGTCGATCTAAATCAGGGCTGAAGCCAGGTTTCCACGTTATAGAGATTAAATACCAGAATGCATTTAAATCATTTATGGAATTTTCTTCGCGTGAAGTAACCAAAGCTTTGGGACAGTTGAAAAAGAGTCAAGACGCGATGGCAAGATATGGAATCCCAGTTTTCAAAGGAATTGCTCTTTTCGATACTCATCGTGGCAAAGCGATTGAGATTGTAAGAAACGCATTTGTAGGGGCTGATTTATATAGAGTTCATGTAGTGGAGTCAGATCGTAAGTTATCCTTGAGCGAGAGAAGTTTTAGGTTAGTTTCTGAGCCTAATAAAGATATCACAGATCTTATAAAAGTTTTGAAAGCTTCTAAATAAAAACCGTACTAATATCTATTGATATCTATCCCAGGCATTCTGACCTATATCTAGGTAGACGCCTTCTTTATTCCTGCTATCAATCAAAGGGGATAGTCTGATACTTACGCATTCTTTTGATTTAAATGGATCTATTGTTGTAATTTGTTCAGATACAAAATCTCTTAGCTTACCTAGATCTTTTTCAGAGTTGAAAATATCGATCATCTTACCTATTCCAGGCTTACTAAATAGATCTTCAGATATGCAGATAAAGCCAGCTTCAAATAGGGCTCGAAGATTCTCTCTTCCGGTCGGATTAAGATTACTTAATAGGGAGTATGTTTCCTCATAACTACACCGACAAAAAACTACTTCATTTGCAAATGACCAAAATTCATCAGGCGTCACAGGGTATGCAGCCCTCTCTAAGAATTTGTCCATGTGAGTCATTCTAGAAAGTGCAGTAAGACAACTTGAGTAGGTAATGTCTGTTGAAACTTCAAAGTCAGCCTTAAGCGAAGCCGAGTATTCAGGATCACCAACCTCTTGTCCCCAATCACGTTTGCGGATAACAGTTTCCCCGGTGAATAGGTCTATATATTCAGAGAACCTACCTTTAAGAGTTTGAAGCTCTTGTTCTGATAGTGTTTTGCTACTTTCTAAGGCATTTAATGTACGGTAAATCTCAGCTGCTGCTGTTTTCTCAAGAGACTCATCTTTAATAAGTGGGTGAATATATACATTATCCTTACCATCTATTACGGATAATAGTTCGCTAAAATCAGGTCTTAAACTGTATCCAGCATCCTTTGTTTGTTCCATTAAACTTAATAGCTCTGCGTCTGATTCTGGGGGAGCCAAGATAGCAGCTTCTAATACAGCTTGTCCTTTATCTGAACGCTCTTTAGCTAGATCAGTCCTGTCTCTGATTATTAATGGCATCGTCTCAATAGATGATGGACCTTTAAATTGCTCACCTTCTTTTTGTAGGAAGAAAACAATAATTTTGCCTCCCTCAAACTCTCTCTCTATGACATGATTTGTAGCAATAAATGGTTTTTGTGTGCATGGATCAACAGTTTTATATCCTTCTGCAAATGCTTTTCCAAATTCAGTTGTAGCTTTTGCGCAGGTTAAAGGATCACAACCACTTAATGTTAATAAAGCTTTAAAAATGTTCTGTTCTTCCTCTTTTATGTAGTGATGTGGGAGTACGGTAGACGGATAAGCTGAGTATGATTTCATGAAAAAGGGTGATCTAGAAAACTCAAATCGAGTTACTACTTCAATGTCTTTTAGTAAGGCGCTTTGATCGAGTTGAGTTTTTGCGCCATTTTGGTTGATAACATTTATCACTCCGTTGGCTGGACGTTCTGTAACTGTAAATAATTCATCTTTGACCCGTAATATATCTCCAGGTCTTGCTTCGCGAATACTACTAATCTGTCTTGCTGTATGAGGTGCTACATCCCATAGCCCAGCATAGAGATCTTTACTAAGAATTGCTTTTTGAAAATCTACTAGCCGTTCTCCATGTGCTTCGAATGTATCTAAAATTTTTCCGCAACGACTAAATCCAGGCTCTTCCGTAAGAACTTGACTTTGGAAGAGAGAATTTAGGGTCTCTGGACTAGGTCTAAAATTTAACGGCTTATCATATCCATCGCGTAAAATGATAAATACTTTAAGAGAGCCTACGTCATAAATTCCTTGCTCTTCAACAAAGAACCTTATGTCTGATAGGTTAAAGCGGGAAGCTACTCCATATAGAGTATGATACAGGTCTTCACGTTTATTGTTAGAATTTATATTAACTTCTGCTAGTTCTGGATTTGCTTTGGCGATAATTTCAAACATTTTTTCTAGTAACTTTAGATCTTCACCTCGTTCTAATAAGAAGTGTTTTAACTGATGTTCATCGAATCCCTGTGGTAGGTTCCAAACTTTTGCAACTCCAGCTTTTTCACTTGGAAATTCTGACCTTTCTACACTCCCCTCGGCCTTGAATGTATTCAGGAATGCTTGATCGGCATTGTGGTTAGGGGAGAAAGTATCCATCTCTGGTCCTATAAAACTTATTCCCTAAAGTTATTGCCTACATAAAATATGAGTAAGCTTTAGTTTATAATTAGAGATTAGAGCAACTTGTTAGTGCTTGAAATTATTCATTTTTTATGTCGACTATTTATTCTACTGATGCTCAAATATTAGCATCAGCTTCTCTTGAATATCGACAGTCTTACCCGCAACTATAAGAATAATATCCGTGTTTGTCGTGATTACCTTCATCACAGCATTGAATATCTACAATTTCAACAGGACATGTACCTTCTGGGCTCTTCCGGCATTTTGAAGACTGACCTACTGGATTGCAGCCATTATTAGATAAAAGTTGGTTGCAACTTTCATAGTTAGTTTGAGTTCCTCGACCTACTACTTTTACTGTTACTAAATTTCCACTGCTAGGCTCACAGCTATACATACTGTTCTGGGGAGCAATTACTTCGATGTCAGGAGTAAGGCCAGCTTTTGTTAATGCTTCTCGTGCTTTCTCGACTGCTCTTGATAGATCGCTAACATTTCGAGCAACATTACATCCAGCGACTAAACAGCTGACACTCGCTAATCCCTCTGTCTCTGTACAGATATTGAATATCATCTCCTCGCAGCTCTCGGCGATGTAAGATACTCCGTGTCCATGTAAGGATAGTTTTAGATTATTACTCGGACAGTCAAAATCAGTTGGAGGTTTATGACATGCCTTTATAGGGACGAATTGACCCTCAATTTTTTCGTATGTCATCACTGTATTGAATTCAAAATGCTTTATTCCTCCATCGCATTTTCCTTCGGCATCAAGGTTCACCATCTCAGTATCTCTTTGACAGCAGCTCTTCATGCTATCACCGAATGGAACCTCTCCAATTCGTGAACCATCAGTACTCTCTTGGATGATACTCTTCTGGTATCCGCAATAGCAGCAGTAGCCAGTTGGAGTTTCTGTTGGAGGAGGAGTTTCTGGTACGTTAGGGGTAGTAGTGGCGTCATCTCTAGTCTCCTGAGTAGGAGAAGGTGTTCTCGTTTCAGTTGGTAGAGGGCTATCAGTTGGTTCTGGAGTAGGGGTTGGTGGTTCTTCAGTGCTCGTCGGTTCTGGAGTGGGAATATCTATATCTGAGTTTGTTGGAGTAGCACTTGCTGTTGGAATGCTAGTAGGGGTCTCAGCACCACAGTAAGTTAACGCCCTTTCCTCTGTTGTTTCTGCAGGTGAGCGCTGAATCATATATGAACGATTATCTATATTAGATGCGAGAACAGCATATTTCCTATGAAGGCTACCTCCAATTGGAGAGTATTCTTGGAGATCAAGCTTCGCAATGTATTCTGGGGAAGGATATTCGCCTTGTGTATCTTCTGGAGTAGGAGATGGCTCAGGTTCTGTATATTTAAAATCAAATCTTCTCTGATTTCTCTGCTCTGGGACGATTATATCTTGAGGAGCGAGTCGAGGAGAAACTTCAAATATAGATTCTGTATTAGTGTCTTCACTCATTACAATAGACCATTTTACATCTCTTGATCCATCTGTGGAGAGACATGCGGATATAGATTTAATAGGAAGTATTGGAGCTATTAGGTTGTTACTGCATGGAGTCGGATTAGTTGGGGATACGCTATAAATCGGAGCACCGTACATCCGATTCAACATCATTGTACTTCCTAAATTTTCTACAAACCTTGAAGCTACATCGCTATAATTACTAAATATGGTAACTGCACCAGATTCCATCCAATCACTATTCGCTACATTTATTGAATAGCTTGCAGGCTGATTAAGGGGACCCCTTATACGCCAAACAAGTTGCTCTCCGTCTCGGCATAAAAACTCAATGCTCCAAGGTGCAGGAGTTGCTGTTGGTGTTCTAGTCGGCGTAATCGTCGGAGTTCGAGTGATTGTAGGTGTCGTGGTTGAAGTTGGAGTTGGGCAGATCGGAGCCTGACATATCTGGCTAATGACAATTCCACCACAGACCAGGTCTTCGCAAGCGGATAGACAACCTAGAGCATCACCCTTTTGCGATGGGACATAAGCACATTGAGTTGGTGTTGGAGTCGGAGTCTTTGTTGGGGAGGCTGTAGGTGTATATGTGGAAGTTACTGTTGGGGTCGATGTTCTCGTCGGAGTTCTTGTAATCGTTGGAGTAGCCGTTCTTGTTGGTGTTCGGGTTACTGTCGGGGTTTTAGTTCTTGTAGCAGTAGGTGTTGGTGTTGTCGTTCGAGTTAATGTCGGTGTTGCAGTTACTGTCGCTGTTCTAGTCGGAGTGCTAGTTTGAGTTGGTGTAGGAGTCCTTGTTGGTGTGCGTGTTGGAGTTTGAGTCGAGGTTCTTGTCGGTGTTCTTGTCGATGTGGCTGTTGGAGTTAATGTCCGCGTAGCTGTTTGCGTAGGAGTTTTTGTCGGGGTTTGAGTCGCCGTCGGAGTTTTAGTTTTTGTCGCTGTAGGAGTCGCAGTTGCTGTTCGAGTTGATGTTTGTGTTGCAGTTACTGTCGGTGTCTTTGTAGGAGTTGCAGTTCGAGTAGGAGTTCTTGTTTGAGTCGAAGTTCGTGTCGGTGTTGCCGTTGGTGAGGAAGTGGATGTTCGAGTCGGTGTACTGCTTTTAGTCGGAGTCGAAGTTACTGTGGGTGAACGAGTTGGAGTATTTGTTAGTATCTTTGTTGCAGTTGGGCTAAGAGTTGGAGTCGGTGAGATAATTGAAGATTCAACATTTACTCTAAAGACCTGAGTAGATGGGATTGAGGCTGCGGCTACTCTCCCTTTTTGAGCGGCAGCTCTTGTTAGATTTATTGTTAAATTAAATCGTGACGTTGCTATTTCGGTTCGTTTCGGCACATTCAAAATAATAGCTGTGGTTTTTTTATCAATTCTTCCTGATAAAATTGAGAGTGAAGAAGCTGCCTCTTTCATGACAATCTCTGATCCGCATGCTAGAGACTGGCTTAACATGTTTAAATACCAAATTGCTGTTCGGCGACTTGGAAGAAGAGAAAGATCTTTAATAAAATTTTCGCTCGAGAGTTTATTTTGAAATCTGATAAAGACAGAACGTTTATTTGTTAGTGGATCTAAAGTTGAAGCACTATATATTTTATAGGGAGCTCCCTCTATTACTGTTTCTGGAGCAATGCTATTCCAGTTAGCTCGTTGAAATATATTCCTACAATAAATTGAACCTCCGAAATCCCGTCCTGAGTTAAGGTCTACTAAGCCAAACCTTGCAAATGGCAATTGCTCTGTTGGAATCCTAGCAATCTCCCTTGATGTTCCGTCCTTTATAGAGATCTCAACTGCCGGATAGTTACCACGAAGTTTTGTAATTGGAACCCATAGGTTAGATGGAACTCCAGAGGATAAAATAACGATACAGCTGGCAAAGATAACCAGAACGGCAACTGAAAATTTTAAATTATTATCCTTTTTCACCCCATGGCTCCGCTAACTAGTTGGATGAATTAGAATAGGTTGTAGATCCGTTTAAAATGTTAAGAATAATCTAAGGTGAGTGAAGCTGCTAACTCTATGTATATTCAGTATAATTACTCGTAGACCTATGTAGCTTCTGCTCACTTTGGATAGCTTAGTTTACCAGCCTAGCATTTTTTTCCACCAAGGGAGTTCCTTCTTACGAGGTTTCCCAGAGCGCTGATTGTTGTCATATTGATGCTCTGCATGTGGATCGATCCTTGAGCCGCGTGTTCCATGTAAGGAACAACTACGAGTAGGTTCAGTTCCAATAACATAATATTCATCCACTATATCGTCACCAGGACAATCTGCGGTAGCTTTCTCTCCAGATTGAGTATCAATCTTCATACGGATTACATCTGGAGGAACTATAAATCTACTTGGTGGATGAAGCTTACTAACGCACTTCATAAAGTCACCCC
Source organism: uncultured Bdellovibrionales bacterium (assembly GCA_964612045.1). GTDB lineage: Bacteria > Bdellovibrionota_C > UBA2361 > UBA2361 > UBA2361 > CAZTER01. The sequence continues at coordinate 2,133 of CAZTER010000026.1, read as the reverse complement.
AGATTGGAGCGGCTGCTACTCCTCCTGTTATTCCAATTCTACTATTGTCATCAAAGCCAAGCCAAACGCCAGTTACTAAGTCTGGAGTAAATCCAACAAACCAAGCATCTCTTGCATCATCAGTCGTTCCAGTTTTGCCTGCAGCTTCAAACATAAAACCACGACTTCTGATCCGTGCAGCAGTTCCTCTCTCAACAACGCCTTGGAGGATATTTGTCAGTACGAAAGCAGGACCTTCATCTGTGATTCGTTTCTCTGAAAGCTCAGTGCTGGCAATGATCTCGTCGTTATGTTGAATTACTGAGGTAAAGATTCGCGGCTTTACAACTATTCCACCATTCGCAATGGCGGAATAAGCTCCAACTAAATCAATTAAAGAGCTATCGAAAGCACCTAAAACCATTGATGGAGTTGTATTTCTATCTGTGAATAGGTCTAAGGATTTAAAGAGGTTCATAATCGTTCCGAAGCCAACTTTTTGAGCTAAGTAGACTGTTGGAATGTTAAGTGAGTTTTCTAACGCATAGCGGAGGGTTACATCTCCACGGTATTTATGATCATAGTTTTCTGGTTTCCAATCAGAAGATCCTCTTTGTGAAATTGAGATCGGTTCATCTGGTAAGATTGATTGTGCTGTCGCAGTTTTGTAAGAGTTTAAGCGCTTGTCTAAAGCAGCTAAATATACAAATGGTTTGATCGTAGATCCCACTGGACGCTTGGCTTGAAAAACATGGTCAAATTGATTCTTCCTATAATCTCTACCCCCGATCCAAGCTCGGATCTTGCCACTATGTGGTTCGATAGCAACTAATCCTACTTCTACACCACCTTTCTGTCTTCTAAGTTTTGGAAACTCTCTCTCTAGAGACCTTACACCAGATTCAGCACTGCTTTCACCACAACTTTGAATATATGGATCTATTCCAGTTTTAATCGTAAGCCCTGAAGTAGCTTTAAGATCAATCGAATACTCTTTCGCTAAGTGATTTTTAAGTGACCAGAGAAGGTGTGGAGAATTTGAGCGGATTTCTGGCTTTGAAGCGAGTTTTAATGGCTCTTGCTTCGCAAGTTTTGCAGTATTCTCATCGATATATCCAAGTTCCTTCATCTTCTCGATTACTAAATCTCTACGAGGAATCGCTCTATTTGGATGTTTTCGAGGGGCGTAACTACTCGGAGCTTTGATTATGCCAGCAAGCAATGCTGATTGTGCTACGGAGAGATCTTTGAGTGGAGTATTAAAAAAATAATTTGCTGCCTCACCAACTCCATGAATTGCTACTGGACCATCCTGGCCTAGATAAACTTCATTGAGATATAGCTCTAAGATCTGATCTTTAGATAGGTTTCGTTCTATACTAATCGCAGAAAATAGCTCTAAGAATTTCCTAGTTAGAGTTCTCTTTGGTGATAAGAAGAGATTCTTAGCTAATTGCTGTGTAAGAGTACTTCCGCCTTCAACAAAACCTAAAGCCACTATATTTTTTGCAGTAGCTCTCGCAATTCCATAAAGATCGAATCCTGCATGGGAATAAAATCTTTCATCCTCAATCGCTATTACCGCATCTTTGATGCTCTTAGGCATGGATCTTAAAGGAACGAACTTCTTCGCTCTAATATCAGTATTATTTAGATCTGCGATCTTTACCGGTTCAAGAGTAATCTTCGGTAAATTAGTACCTGACAGATCCTTAATCTCTCCAGAGATTAAATTTATATTAGTAGGTTTTGAGCGAGTGCGATCAGATCCAAAATTTATATCCCGTGGCCATATAGTCAGTAGGTCATTAGATATTTTGTACTCTCCTGGTCCTTCTGGTTGAGTCTCACGCTCATGGTAAGCTCTTCTATTTAATTCACCCTTCAAGATCTGTGAAGCAATCGGGGCACCAGAAAGAAGATCTAGAGAATCACTTAATACTCCACCCGTTCCTGATGGAAGGTGAGCAAGAGCACGTGTTATCTTTGAATCTACAATAAAGTATGTGAAGGTCGATCCAAGAACAACAACTATGATAGTTAGGACAAGTAAGGTCTTGAAACGAGACGGCTTACTATTTCGTTTGCTACCTTTCTTTTTTGTTTGAGATTTTCCCTCTTTAGGAAGAGGTGCTTTGCGCCTCTTTCCAGATC
>CAZTER010000025.1:0-11222 GCA_964612045.1 uncultured Bdellovibrionales bacterium | reverse complement strand
GCTGGTAAACCACTAAAATCTGTTTTTCCAGAAAAAACAGCAGATTGAAGAATTCCATCCTTTATCATCTCTTCTGGAACAACTGTATCAATACGAGTGATCACAAGATCATCTAAAGCTCCATTCCACCTACTTACTGAGATTGGACCATGTTTGGTCTGTTTAAACGCTTCACACTTAGGAGGTGCGACACGCAAGAAAGACTCATAGGAGATATAACTTACGGCAAAGGATTCATAAGTCCCCGGAGATGTTGTTTGTCTAAAATTTTGACAAGTTTGATTCCAGATTGGAAGATTCTGATAATTAAAGGATCGGCATATCTCACTTCCAGCTAGATTAAAAGTAGATGATGGCAGAGATTGTCCATACCCCATAACTGTGGCTGGAACATCGTCTCTTGTTCTTTCTTGAATACTTCCTAGCATCTCTTTCGTACTGTTTATATTTAACTCTACATAGTTATGCATAGATTGCTATCCGAGTAAGCATTTATGCTATTGAGGAATAATTTTACCATCTTGTAAAAACCAATCAAAATCAGGTAGATAGCCTCAACTGAGTAATAGTACCCCTATCTTTTTCAATTAGTTAAGTAGAGGGATTTACTCTAATTTTATAATTCGGGATATTTTTCCAATGAGTAAGCTAGGTACACTTTTACAAAATAACGTGCACTGGTCTTCTAAGATGAAGAAAGAAGACCCTGATTTCTTCAAGCGTCTTGTTAATCAACAAACCCCTAAGTATCTCTGGATCGGATGCTCTGATAGCAGAGTTCCAGCAAACCAGATCGTTGGACTTCTACCAGGTGAGGTATTTGTTCATCGTAACGTTGGAAACTTAGTAGTTCATACAGATTTTAACTGCCTCTCTGTAATTCAATATGCTGTTGAGGTTTTAAAAGTTGAGCACGTTATAGTTTGTGGACATTATGGGTGTGGCGCAGTTGCAGCGGCAATGAACAATGCTCAACTCGGAATGATCGATAATTGGTTGCGTCACATCCGTGATGTATATGCAGACAATACAGAGCAGATTGATTCCGTTGTTGAAAAAGAACAACGAGCAGACAAGCTATGTGAATTAAACATTGCAGCCCAAGTTGCTCACGTGTGCCAAACTACCTTTGTGCAGAACGCGTGGTCCAGGGGACAAGAGTTAACTGTTCACGGCCTCGTGTACGGAATTAACAACGGACTGATTAAAGAGCTAGGATTAAGCATATCTGGCCTGGAAGATGTAGCCCGAGTTTATCGAGCTAGCTAAGATTGGTGGGAGAATTCCCCTCTCCCTCAATCATCCATCTATTCTCAGCCCAACACCTCCGGTCTTCTCAGCTAACCCCCTAAGCTTTGAATTATCGGTGATACACAAGACTGCATGCATTACCGTATCTCCAAAGTCCCCTTTTGATAATGAGATACTGTCCTCTCCATCAGTAACAATAACTATCTGCGGTTTGATAAGGCTATTTTGTTTTCCGATCTGATCTATCCTTCCTAATGCCGTATTCAATGCTCCATCGATGGATGTCGATCCTCCAGAGTAGTTATTTTTCATAACTGCACGCATTGCAGCGATAGCTTCTTCACGTGTTTTGACATGATGCTCTTCGTAAATCTCCCCATCAAAAAATCGATAAAATAGCTCTGCTTCTCCATGCATGACGGCTTTTAATCTATTCATTAAAACACCACATGCAGTACCGATTCTCTTCTTATTTTCCTGCCCCATAGATCCACTGCAATCGATTAATGCGTAAAGAAGCTGCTTCTTGGTACTTCTTTTGACACGCTCTCTAACTGAGAGTTCATGAGTCATAACTCTCTGCCAAAATAGTTCAGGAGCTCTGACATATACTGCCCACTGTTGCTTATCTATACGCGAAAGCTCATCTAGCTGCTCGATTCTCCTACGATTAACATCATCACCGTTTGGATCTTTAACATTCTCCCATACTGGAACGATCGCTAGCTTATCGAGAGAGTTCAGTGTGCGAGCTATCTTTGCCATCTGTGCTTTTAGTGGATCACTCAAGAGCTCCTCTAGAACTTCTCTCTGCTGATCTACCGAGAACTTTCCTTTTTCCCCTGGTCCCTTATCTGCCATAAGCAGAGCGAAGTCATCATCATCAAGTAGCTCATAATCTCCGAATACGTCTTCCACACTTTTTGAGAATCCTTGCGCAGATCCTCTAGTTAAGACAGGTAACATGATACCGTCAGAAGAGGCATCAAGTTCATTTCCAGAATCCCGTTGAAGAATTCGGATAACATTAATCGCCTTATCAACAGGGGAGTTCCCTGGAATCGTTCTAAAGTTAAGCGATCTAATAAAGCTTGATATTCCATTTAATCTCTCTACTGCATCTTTCTGAGCTTTAGCTTTACTAGATTCGGGCTTATTTTTTAGAAGATCATTTACTATAGGCATCCAAAGGGCACTTGGATTAATCTTCCCTCCCATTGCCATGTGACAAAGGTCACGAACAAAACCGAAGGAAACTTGCCCTGAGACATTGGCATTTTTCATATGCCTCTTTAGTTCTCTATCAGACGGGGCTTCATATCCTAACGGCGGAGAGGTAAGAAAACTTCCTGTCCTGCGGTATTGATGTGACAATCTTCTTTGTCTCTCTGGCAAAGTAAGCGGTCGCTCCTTTTGAACTACACGTTTTGCTGATTGCATTGATGGGAAAAACCGTTCAAAGAGCCCTTTTCCCTTAGGCCCCTGTGATTTTGCTGATGAGAATATCATTTCGATCTCCTAAAGAATCGATCCTGTTAGATAGTTAGTGGCGATTAGTTACTTACCGGTAGTAAATGAGCTACTACCGGCAAGTATGTGTTCTATGCGGCCATCTGTTTTCTGTGCTTGGTTAACCTAAGAGCTCGTTGTTGAAACTCCTCTGCTAGACCCTGAATCGACTTAATTGTCTTTTCGATCTCATCTCGCATCTCTTTAGGAGGATTTTTCTCATTAAACTCCTCCTCTAGAGCTGAGAGATCTGTCACAGCATCTAATGCACCCTGAGGTTCACTGATGAGATCGAGTCTCTCTCTGAGAGCCTCCATCATCTCTGTTGCACGTTCAACCTTAGTGACGAACTCCTGACGAAGAACCAACTCAGCGTACTCAACTGATTTTTTCCTTCCGATCTCTTCAAGTCCAGCAACATAGCTAAGATAACTTAGAGCTTCAGCATCTGGGATTTTACTGCCACGTGCCTGCGAAGCATCAGAAACAATCTGATGTGCGTGAACAGCAGTACGTGGAGATATCGGTGCTCTCTTAGTTCCAGCATCAGCAATTAACTCTGCAAATGCATTATCGAAGTCAGGTCTTTGCCCAGCTGTTTTACTAAAAAGCTGCGCATAGCTCTTTGCAGAATAATCAGGCCATTCAACCTTCAGTTGAAGTGGAAATCTCTCAATCAAAGCCTTTGCAGACTCCCCGATCTGTGAGATCTCAGCCGGACTCTTGTTCGTACAGGCAATAATCACCTTTGTCTGCATCTTGAAGGGATCTGCACTCTTGTGAAGACACTTCGCAGTGAGTGTGTTCTTAAGAGCACAGAGAACTTGGGGCGGAGCATCGAACAGCTCTTCAAATACAACTACAGGATAGTTAAGGAAGCTACGCTCTGGATTGAAATCCAAGATGTGCTCTTCATGAAGTCTTTTGAAGTTTAGGCCACCCCAAAGAGTTGGTTCATCCATTCCCTCTCCGAAATCTAGAACGAAGGTGTCATCCTTAAGCCCTAATTTCGTTAATGCCTCTAAAACCATTGCTGATTTGGCGTGCCCTGGAGGTCCCCAAAGTATTACGTTCTTCCCTGTTCGCATCGCGCAGGCTATTATTCTGGCGACGTCCTTTGAGTAAATGAAATTTTCCTCGAGGGCAGCTTCTAACCCTTGAGGGCTTACAGATTTAAGCTTTTCGGAGACCTTTATTGACCTCTCTCTCTGAGCAACCTCGGGAGAAGTAGTGTCTAAAACAGCACTCTCCCTAAAAAACTGAGGCATTTCAGTATCTTCCAATCCTTCTTGTGTTGCTTGTTTCATATCTCTCCTATGTATTTACGAGTTATTTATTATTATTAATTCGTATCTACATTTAAAATAACTTGCAATCAAGAGATATTTACAAGGATTTATTTCGGTGTATCATTCAACTCAAGTTTTAGGGATTTAAAAATGTCGCCTTATCTTAACATTCACAGGTTATTTCAACGTCTTCTGCAGAAGAACCGATTCATTCGCAAATTAACTCATACAGGACTTTCTCGCGCCGAAGTCCACTCTCTTATCGAAATCTCTGCTTCTAAGACACTAGGGATATCTACTCTGCAGAGGATCTTGGGACTAGATCAAAGCAGTGTCTCTAGATTGATGCAGAACTTGGAGAAGAGAAAAGCTGTTACAAGTAAGAGCAATCCAGAAGATAAGAGAGGTAAGCTATTTGTCCTTACTCCGATTGGTGAAGAGTTAATTGACCAGATCGATAAAATTGCTAGCCCATTATTCGAAGAGTTTGCAGCACGACTAAACAAACCGGATCAAGCCCTTCTCACTGAAATGTTTGAGTCGATAGCAACATTTTTAGGACAGCCTAAAACTCCAGTTAGAGGTGAAGAATCTACTCTCCGAATGGAGCAGAGAAGACTTTCTAGAGCGCTAGGAGTTCTATCCTCCTCGATATTTGATAGCAATCTAACCTCATCACAGTGGCATGTTCTAAATGAGATTGTGGCACGAGCCTTTCCACCTAACGCAAAGGAATTAAGCCATCTTTTTGGTATCCCTCCAAATTCGCTAACTGTCATCCTCTCTGCACTCGAGGATCAGGGATTAATAAAACGAGTTCAATCTATTCAAGATTCACGTCGTGTAGAGATCAACATTACAGCCTACGGACGGGAGTTCTTTAGTTCTGTCGAAGAGCGTGCGATCAAAACTTTATCGCAAGCACTTAAAAACTATGATCAGAAAACCGTCTCTCAAATGGAGCAGATCTTATCTAAGTATGTCGGAGAGGGAGAAGCTGTAGATCTTGTCTTTAATGCCTTGCCGCATGACCTCTCGATCATCGAGATAAGAGGTAAAAAGGATTTGATAGCAGCACGAAGTTTCGCGATTAACCAACTTGTAAGGTTAGAGTTAACTGATATAGCGCCTGAGCGTATAGTAAGTTCTCACTCTCTAGTTTATGGACTCGTAAAGCGCGGAACCGGAGTAGATAACCTTCTAGCTCTCTGTGAAGTTATGATCGAAGGACAAGAGGGATCGCTTTCCCTATTCTTATGGCGATCTGGGGTAGAGCGTAATTACCTCTACAGCTTCTTACTAAGAATTCGCGATACTGTTAATGTCAGTGAAGGAATCGATAAATTCAGGGTAATATTCCCAGCTGCGCAAGAGATCTTTGAGCGTGGTCATGATCAACAAAAAGTAGCTGTTGGCAATTAAAGCTGCTTAATAATACAAATATCAACTGTTATCTATTAACTCTCGCAGGATGGAATCCCACTCTTCACGAAGTGAGCATTTAGGTGCGCGCTTTCCTGCTCTATTATACCAATAGTTGGCATTTGAAAGATCTCCCTCTTTGCGATGAAGGTAAGCATGCACATATGCATCCTTCCATCCGCCATCATCTTGCAAACAGTCATGCGCTCGATCCCAATCCCCACTATGATCCCACCACAAGGCTGCGAAGTAATTCGGGAGCTCTGGCGGAGTATCTTGTGTTAGCGTTTCTATAAATTGTTCGTAACTAATCTCTGGCATAATCAGAGATTACATCAGAAATAGGGCATGTTCCACTATCTCGATATTTTTAATTCAGAGGAGATCTAAACTTTATTTATCCCACTGACGCCAAGGACTAACTGGCTTTTTACGAACAGTTTCATCAAATGTTTTTTCAGCGTCTTTTTCATAGATCTCATTCGCTGGTCTAAACAGATCTCCAGGTTTATTCTCTACAACTTGCGCACTATGACTTAAATCTTCTGTTCCAGGCGCACGCGGAGAAGTTGAGCTCTTGGCACTAGGTTGCCCAGCAGGTTTTACCTTACTTTTTTCTTCACGCTTAAATTGCGTTACTGCGTCTTCCCACTCATCTCCAGCCATCTGCATATCCTAGTAATCGGGATCTATTCTAGTAATATCGGCCAGTTCTGAAGGTAAGTTTAGTTTAGGATTAAATATTATCTCTAAGTAGCTACTTTGCCATAAGCATCTAATTTTATTGTAACTTTGAGAGCTGCCGAGCTAACTATCTCTTGTCTTTGATTGTCAGAGAAAACAATGAGAGGTTGTTGATATCTAAATAGCTATTGTCCTTCGTAACTACTCCATCCTTCTTTCAACGATCTCAGTAAGATTAACAAGTATATAGCCCCTGTTAAGTTAGAGATTCATTCTGTAGTGTGGTAGTGGATTACCCGCATGCGGTATAGAATAGGTGCGCTGTGAGAAGGAAGCTCTACATTTTAATTTCACTTTTAGTGCTAAGTTTAGCTGGCTACGCACTATTAATTGCTGCTGATTATAAAAGTACCTCTATAGAGGAGACCCCCCTAGCCTCTCTTGTAACAACTCCAGCACCTAAGATTATACGGTCTCCTCTTGCTCTTGAATCAAAAACAACTAAGGAACAATTTCCTTCAGTTATTAAAGCCCCTCAAGCTACACGCTTAATTGGCGATGGAGAGGACGAAGATGACGACTCTTTAATTAAATCAGAGGGTCCTACCTCAATTACAGTTGGAAGAAATGATCAATCAAGAGGATCTGGGGTAGTTGGAGGTGGAAATAACACCGCCTCAGATCCGATAACAGAGACTCTGATGGAGATTCAGAGGATCGAAGGTGGTCCATCAAACGGCAATCGCATTTATGGTGTAAGATCTAGACGTAACAGTGATGATAGTTCATCTAGTACTCCGGTACCAACAGCAACGCCAACACCTACTCCTACTCCAGGACTACTAACAGGCATAACCACTGGATATACGATCCTCTCCCTGATGCATCCAGGCGCACAGCAGATGGCGGAAGCTCAGGTAGAGATAATGTTGGAATCTAGAGCAAAATCTCTGTACTTAGGCGTGCTTGCGGATGGGACATTTACATTTTCATACCCATTTCTAAATGAAATAATTCGGAAGTTAAACACCGAAGGTCGCACATTAACCTTGGTGCTATATTTCGTGAACGGATCAGCGATGAGGCAGTACGATCGAACTCCTATTGATGCTGGATTTAACCTAATAGAACCTGAAGCCTTCCGCTACTTAATTGTTGAAGAGCAAAGTATTCGATCCACTTACAGATCGATTGTCTCAAGAGCTATCCCAACCTTTCAGTTAAACCGCTCACTATCCCCGAACAATCGAAATATTGCTGTAGTTATGCTTGAGGATAATCTTGATCTTTATAGCTATCGAGCTATGCGAGAGCTTACGCAGGACGTCCTGGAAGATGTTGCCGTAATGGCAAGAAATCCATGTGAAGGACCATGTTATGGCGGCGGCGATCTTGAGCCTGATGGCGATATATTTGAATCCCACTCTATCTCTGGATTAAATGCCCTTCGTCCTGGAGATGGATTTTCCCTTGATGGAATAGGATATAGATTCAACAACGAGCCCCCTTCAACTGCTCTCTCTATTGAGGAGGTAAAGCTTGCTAAAGATAGGGCAATCGAACGTAGAGCTGGATATTTCGGCTTATGGCGAGCCGCGCGACAAGGGCTAGGAAATACACTTATTCATCCCGATGATAGGTCTTATGAAGTTCCTACCCTGGAACAACGATCTATCGAACTCGATCTTTTTAGACATGGATTGAGACAAGAAACTACACCACAAGGCTAAGTATACTTACTCTGCTTATTGTGCGAGAACATACCCCTGTTAACTGTTTTGGTATTAATGACAATGCAAAGATCTAATTTAAATTTTACAGCTCATCCATGGCACGGTGTTAGTCTAGGAGAGGACCCACCTACTAATATAAATGCGTTTATTGAGATCGTCCCTACTGATCACATTAAATATGAAGTTGATAAGGAAAGCGGAATATTGATGGTCGATAGACCACAAAAATACTCAAGTATTGCCCCTGCCCTATATGGATTTGTACCTAGAACTTATTGTGCAGAGAAGGTCGCCGAACTAGCTGTCGAATTTTCAGGCTCCAAAGACCTAAAGGGAGACGGAGATCCTTTGGATATCTGCGTTCTATCTGAAAGGCCGATTATGCATGCTGGTATCTTAGTTAGAGCTAGACCTATCGGTGGCTTATGTATGCTTGATAAGTGAGAAGCTGACGATAAGATCATCGCTGTTATGGATGGTGATGATGTTTATGGTTGGTGGAAAGATATCTCAGATGCACCGAAGGTGCTAATTGAACGTATTAGACACTACTTCCTAACTTATAAGAATATTCCAGATACAGCTCGTACTAATCCAGTTACAATCTCTAAAGTATATGGACGTGAAGATGCTTATCGTGTGATTCACGCAGCGATTGAGGACTACAACGTGCATTACGGAGAAGAATCGAGCAAGTAATGTTAACCGAGGATACTCAACGCAAAGATCATTTTTTCTCTCTGACACCAGAGCGTGTACTTCGTTCAGTAGAGCGTAGTGGCCCGAGATGCACTGGAAGGTGTCTAGCTCTTAACAGCATGGAGAATCGCGTCTATGAGGTTGAGATCGAAGATGCAGACGATCGAGAGCTCACAAAATCAGTTATTGCTAAGTTCTATCGTCCAGGAAGATGGACACTTGATCAGATCCGAGATGAGCATCAGTTCTTGAAAGATCTCGTCGAGAGAGATGTTCCAGTCGCCTGCTCTCTTCCTATCGAGGAAGATATTCATGTCAGTACAGAACCTGAAAGTGGAATATATTTCGCCCTATTTCCTAAGGTTCGAGGCCGTGCTCCCGACGAATTAAATGATGAGCAGTTAGCTTGGATGGGGCGACTTCTTGCCAGAATGCATACAGTAGGATCTCAAAGAACAGCGCCGCATAGAATTGAGATTAATCCCACAACCTACGCAAGAAAAAATCTTGATTTCCTATTAACCTCTAAGAGTTTACCGATGGAGATTGAAACATCTTATGCAGCGACTGTAGAGCAGCTCTGTTCATTAATCGAACCGATGTTTAAAGGGATTGAAAACCAGAGAATTCATGGAGACTGTCACCAAGGGAATATTCTTTGGGGTTCAGAGGGGCCGTTCTTTGTAGATTTTGATGATATGCTAAATGGCCCATGTATTCAGGATATGTGGCTTCTGATACCAGGACGAGATCAAGAATCAATGCGCCAATTAGATGTCCTGATTGAGGGATACCAACAGATGCGACGATTTGATCGCTCTACTATTCGTTTAATAGAACCTCTTCGAGCTCTGCGATACATCCATTTCTCTGCTTGGATCGCAAGGAGATGGGATGATCCAATCTTCCCTAGAGTATTCTCCCACTTTGGAACCTCTGCATACTGGACCAGTCAGTTAGGAGATCTAAAGGAGCAGATCGGGTTAATTCAAAGCTATTAATTCGTATCGTTATTTATAAATCTTCAATAAATTGCGAGCATCCTTTTATGGAGCGGAGACTTCAGTCCCCGTGTCACAAATAATTGCTAATCACAGATAGCAACTCCAGAGTACATGCATTTAATTAATAACTATTGATTCTTACCGCTTTGCACTACGTTCATCGCCATTGCTATCATTGAGGCGACATCAGAGACATTTGCTGGGACTACAACTGTATTTCCCTTCTTAGCGATCTCACCAAATTGGGAAACGTACTGCTCTGCAACTCTTAAGCGTACAGCATCCAAGCCACCTGGAGATTGGATCGCACTAGCGACCAATCGAATTCCATCTGCAGTCGCTTTTGCAAGCGAAAGGATCGCTTCAGCTTCACCAGTTGCTTCATTTACCTGTTGTGTTTGCTTCGCTTCAGAAGATTTAATTACCTGTTGCTTATCACCCTCTGCACTATTAATTTTGGCATCTCTCTCTCCTTCTGAGGTTAGAATCAACGCACGTTTTTCACGCTCAGCACGCATCTGCTTTTCCATTGCAGCGACTACATCATGTGGGGGATTGATATTCTTAATCTCATATCTAAGAACCTTAATTCCCCACGGCTCTGTCGCCTTATCTAACTCACTAATAACTGCATGGTTAATAGAGGTTCTCTCCTCAAACGTACGATCAAGATCTATCTTACCGATCAAGCTGCGAAGTGTAGTTTGAGCTAATTGGGTAATCGCAAAAACATAGTCTTCTACACCGTATGAAGCTAATCTTGGATCTATAACCTTAAGGTACAAAACTCCATCAACACCGACCTGAACATTATCCTTAGTAATACAAATCTGCTCTGGGATATCGATCGCTGTTTCCTTTAATGAATGTCTATAGCTAATTCTATCTACGAAAGGGATTAAGACATGGAATCCTGCTGGCAATGAAGCATGAAATTTCCCTAGCCGCTCAACCACAAAAGAGCTTTGCTGCGGTACTACTATCGCAGTTTTGATAATAAAAACTAAAACTAATACACAGAACGCAATAGCGACAAATAATAAGCCTGACATTAAATTACTCCTTGATTTTCACACACAAAGTTAAACCCTCAATCGAAACAACGGAACATGTTGTCCCGTTACTAGGAATTAACGTATCTCCAACATTACGAGCCTTCCATGTCGTTCCACGCAGCTCAACATCACCAGCTCCTCCTGGTTTTAATTCAGAGATACTTATTGCTATCTCTCCAACTATCTCTTCATCAGAGGCTTTACCTCCTCGTGCTAGGTAGAACTTTACCTTCTTTCGTAATAAGACAACGCCTAAAAGCGAGGTTACTGCAAAAAACAACCAAGCATAGGGTCCGGAAACAACTCCTAAAGCTACAAAAATACCTGTGAGAATTCCACCAAAACCAAAGAAGAGTAAGAAGAGGGTTCCAGCAACTGACATCTCTAGGGACAAAAGCACAAAACCAAGAATTGTCCACATCCACCAACTCATACCCGCCCCCCAAAAAAGCACCCTAAATGTAGACTATCAGTAACTGAAGTGCACAAATAAAAAATCCTAGGATTCCTCCGATTACCTCGATGAATTTAAACTCCTGTCTCATAATAGATAGAAGAATTTCCTCGACACGTTCT
>CAZTER010000024.1:0-11224 GCA_964612045.1 uncultured Bdellovibrionales bacterium | reverse complement strand
CTGAATGAAATCTCTCCTGAAATATCTGATCTCTTAATGTATTTACTAATGAGATAAAGCTCATCCCTTGATGATGAGCAAAAAAACTTTGAATTATATGACTTTCTTCTCCTCGACCAAGTCTCTTCGAGGTAAAATCTATCGCTTCATAAAAACCATACCTACCTCGCAAACCTAGCCCTTCAAGACGAACTAAATTTTGCAGCGCACTATTTTGACAGATCGGGAGTGCTAAGAATGTTGAATAAGGAGAAACTACTAGATCCTCCGACAATCCTCTCTTTAAACCTAATCCCGGAATACCGAACGCTCTGTACTGATAAGTGCGTTCAAAATCTACCCCGCTGTATGCAGATTCAGAGATACCCCATGGAATCTTTCGAGTCTTTCCGTATATCTGTTGTGTTTTAATAACAGCACGATACGTTTTTGATAAAAGAGTAGTTGGATAATCCCTTGTAACGATATTAGGCATCATGTACTCAAACATGGTCCCGCTCCAAGACAAGAGCGCCCGTCCACCTGGAGAATCAGTTAAAGATCTTCCGAGCATAAACCAATGCTCTTCATCTACATCACCTTTAGCTATTGCCACGATACTTGCAAGTCGTGCTTCAGATGCCAAAAGGTCATAGTAGCTCGGGTCTCTTCTTCCAGAATCAACATTAAATCCGATCGAAAATAGCTTTCGAACAGGATCGAAGAGAAATTTAAAGTCCATTTCTCGAACAAAAAGATCAAGAACTGCGCAGACCTTACTACAACTCTCCTTACTCTTTTCTGAGATCTCTCCAGAAGCAAAATAATCTGCATTATCTTGAACGACGGCTAGCAATCTATTAAGACGAAGGATAAAGCGATTCTCCGTAGAGATAGAACTACAGAGATCTTGTAATTTATTGATAGTCTCTAGCTGGTCCGCAAACTGAGTCGCCTGAGAAAGCTCATTCTTTAGTGCAATAATTGCATCTCTAAATGAGGTGCTTAAGGCAGCTTTTGGATCATGTAAATCTAACGCGAATTCAATCGTCCTTAGTATTCGCTCCTGTAGCTGCTTGCGATTGTCAATTCCGCCCTTTATCCCTTCAACTGCCACCTTAATGGTAATAAAATGGCCCACTAAATTTCCACTATCAACTGTAGAAACATACTTAGGGCTTAATGGTTCACCTCGTTCCGTTCCATACCAATTTAAAAAATGTCCATTAAATCTCTCTAATTGCTTCAGTGATTCAATTATCTTCTCAAGGCGTTTAATTGCCTCAGATGGAGGGATAAAGCCTAGATCAACAGCACCTACTATGCTCAGCATTGAAAGGCTTATATTTGTAGGAGATGTTCTTCTTGCTACTACTTCGTTTGGAACTAATTGAATATTATCTGGAATAAGCCAACGATTTTCATCTCCAAGTAATTCGTCGAAATAACACCAAGTCTCCCATGCTATATCTTTCAGCCTACCCTTCTCTTCCTCAGTAAGAGCTGGTTTATCTTCTTCTCTTCTTCGACTTAAAAGTGCTGCTAAAAATGGAGAGCTGATCCATAAAGTAGTGAAAGGTAAAACATAAAAGAGATTTGCGGCTTCTACTTTTCCGCTAAAATAAAGACTTACTAATCCGATAGCAGGGGCTGACCACATAGGAACAAGGAAAGAAAGTAATCCACCTCCAAGCCTTTTTTCTGCATGATATGCAGTTTCCCACTCCAATAACCTCTGATGAGTAACAAAGACCCTAGAAAGGGTAACGATAATAGCATTCAAAGAGCTAACTGCTTGATGAGGAACAAATGCAAGATTAGATAAAGAATTTAAGATGCTCTTTAATAAATCTTCTCTAAACCCTGCTAAATATCCACTAAATGAAAATCCATCAACCGGAGGTCTAATAATGGCAAAAAATGTACTAAACACTGGAAATAGATAGACACCAGCTATTAATAAACTAACAACAGGAACAGCTTCTGGCGCAAAGAGCCAACATCCTAAAAGGGTCAACATAGTTCCAATTGGAACTAAACTTCTACGAAGATTATCAAATAACTTCCATCTTCCCAAAGAAGAGAGATCACTAGATTTTCTTCCCCCTGTTACACTTGGAATCTTAGATAAAATCCAAGGCAACAACTGCCAATCGCCACGGATCCACCTATGCTGACGTTTAGCATGTGAATTATATCGAGCAGGAAAATCATCTACTAACTCAATATCACTAGCTAGTCCGCACCGTGCATAGACACCTTCAAATAGATCATGACTCAAAAGAGAGTTCTCAGGAACTCGATTTTCTAAAATCTCTTCGAATGCTTCAACATCAAATACTGCCTTTCCGATAAAAGATCCCTCTGCGAACAGATCTT
Source organism: uncultured Bdellovibrionales bacterium (assembly GCA_964612045.1). GTDB lineage: Bacteria > Bdellovibrionota_C > UBA2361 > UBA2361 > UBA2361 > CAZTER01. The sequence continues at coordinate 8,866 of CAZTER010000024.1, read as the reverse complement.
GATAGACATCAGAAACGCATTGAGTATAGGGATCAATTCCTGAATGTGGCGTATACAACTGAGCAAAATCTGAGCTCTGTGCACTATCTAATGAGATTCCTACTCTCGGTTGAATAATCCCGTAACCGCGACTTATAGTTCTATTAACTCGGTCTACAACCGGCGCATTCAAAGGATGTGCTATTGTCCCGACTAATTGCTTTGCAGTACCTCTTGGCAACTTGGTATCAAGATCCAACGTAATGACATACTTAAACTTTCTAAAATCAGTAGCGTCTCCAACGCAAAAACGAAATGTAGTGTCACCTTTTCCTCGAATTAATCGATTTAATTCTGTTACTTTTCCTCGCTTCCGCTCCCATCCCATCCACTTCTTTTCTGACTCGTTCCATTTGCGATCTCTAAAGAGAAGGAGAAAGCGCTTCTTGGAACCTTCTTGCTGATTGATCAACTCAATTAATTTTGTTGCATGAGTGATTAATCCCTGGTCATTCTCAAGAACTTCTGCTTCTGCATCTGGAAGATCTGCCATTAAAGCAAAGACAAGATTTTCATCACGATTTGCTAGGTATCGAACATGTAGTCCTTCGACTGCTCTTTCAATTGACTCAAGATCGTGAAAAAGAGCATGAACTGCGACAAGAGTTCTGCATCTATTAGGAATACCACTTATAAAGTCGAGTCGAGCCAAAGGCTTCGGTTGAAGAGTTAAAGAGACAAACCATTGAACAATTGAATTGGCTAGTTCAGAAGCTGAAACTGTTGAGACAAGTAGAAGAGCTCCGACTAGAAGAGGTGAAACTCCAGCATTTATGGCACTATAGCCTACTCCAACAAGAGACAGCGCAGTGAGTAAGAAAATTCCACCACAATAGATCCCGATATTATTTCTTCTTACGACTCTCCCCAAATATTCTGAAAACTTAGGGGAATAGCCTAATAGATTTTCAAAATCTCCAGCACCTTCTGCTGTTAGATAATAGCCAACATGCCCACGAATTGGATCAATATCTCCGCTCGAAGTTACACCTCGTTGCTTTGCAAAATTGATTACTTCCTCAGCAACTGCAGTCTCTGGACGATGTACTCTTGCAGCCAAAACTTCGATTCTATGTCTATAATAGTCTCTCGTTCTAAAATCACACTCTGGATAGACCTGTGCAGGGTCCCTATGTAATAGGGAATGTACTCGGCTGGCTTTTTCAACCCACTTCTTCCAATCAAGACTTCCGATTAACCTGAATGAGGTAAAGAGATTTACCATCGTCATCTGATTCGAGGCACTTTCCTGAGTTTCCCGTCTTAAAACCTCTTCAAGTGTAAAAGATGCCTCTCTTAACTGTTCTTCAAGCAATCCGACTGCCAAAGAAGCTCTAGGCCCCTTGCTGCGAAGTGCTCGGATCATATAAGCGGTACTTCCAACACTGAGAGAGGCGAGTCCCTTAATTTCGCGTGCCATCTCCAATAAGATTTCTGAACCAGACTTGTCAGGATCAACGAATAATCTCTCAATTAACCTATCGGCACTAAGCCTCTCAATTCGAACTGAGATCCATTGTTCAACGATCCTTCTAACATTCTCAATCAAAACCAACCTAAGCATCGTAGGCAACGCCCACAGCTCACCGATCATTAATGGTTTTCTTGTTTGATATGACTCAACGAACTCAGATATTAGATTCTCATCAACCTTTGAATCTGTATGAGAGATAAACTCAAAAGCGAGGTGAAATACCCTTGGATAACCCCTAAAATCACCACGTTTTAGCTTAGGAAGCTTGTTATAATAAGAGCGCGGGAGGTCTTTTTTAACTTCTCGAGCATTCTGTTGAATTACATGATAATTATCAAGTAACCACTCAACTCCGGGGATTAGTGCATCCTTCTCCTGAACAGCCTCAGACATTTCAAAATAAGCTGCCTCTATTACTTTTTGATTTTCCCTGAAACGTCGGTAGATATCTCGTCCTCTATCAAGGAGGATTCGAACCCTATGAAGCTCTGCTAATTGCTGTGCCTTAAAATTAATCTCTTCGCGAGTATACATCTCTCGACGCAAAGGCTCGCTTCCTTGCATTCCGTCTGGAAGATCTGCAAACCTATTTTTAGAACCGAATAAATTTCCGATAAAACTCATCTTTCCTACACCTAACTAGCCAATCAAACGTGCAAAGTTGGCTCTAAACCCTATTTACAATATGACACCATACGGCATACCGGTCATGAAGCGCACATAGATAATGACCGAAAGAGAACTTAGGGCTAGAACCTATGTCCCCCTCTAAAATCTCTAATGCCGGCTGAAACCAACGTTTAACTAAGAATCTTCCAGAAATAACGCCTTCCAGCAAGCAAAACTGCATCTCTAGACATAATAATCATAATCGCGAAGATCCAACCTCTTATGTTATAATCAAAATTATGACCAAGAAACCCCTGGCTGACCCTCTTATGCAACGAGAAGAGATGGTTCAGCAACAGATTGAATCCCGTGGAATCAGCGATGCAACCATTTTAGGAGCTATGCGCAAGGTTCCGCGACATCTTTTCGTGCCAGAAAATGAAGTCGACAAGGCATACGATGACCATCCGATTGAACTCTGTCCAGGTTCTTCAATTTCTCAACCTTATACTGTAGCGTACATGTTAGAGGTTTTACGCCTCACACCACATGACAAAGTATTAGAGATTGGAACAGGATCAGGTTATCAAACTGCTTTATTATGTGAGTTAGTCCATACTGTTTATAGCATTGACCTAAATCGTACTCTTACCTCCTCAGCAAACTCACGCCTAGCTGAATTAGGCTACCGTAACTTCTTTTTAAGGTCTTGTGATGGATCTGAGGGATGGGCTCAAAGAGCTCCTTTTGATGCAATCATTGTTACAGCCGCATGCAGTGAGATCCCACGAGAGCTAGTTAAACAACTTGGTCCATATGGCAGAATGATCTTTCCACTTGATGGAGACCGACAATATCTTATTCTTCTAGAGAAGAATGAAAAAGAGCTTCAGACAACTGAGTTATGTGCAGTTAAATTTCTTCCAATGGTCAGAGATGAAACCTCTCTTAGTGAATGTTGATTAAGCAATTTCTTTAAGAAGCCTTTTAACTCTCTTTTTATATCCGCTTCCACTCAAACGATCTGAGTATATAAGGGCCCTATTCTTAAATAGCCTCTTCAAGAAGGGTGTAATCAATTTTTTTTCCTAAGACTGAGGAGAGATAGACTAAACGATCAAGATAATCTTCTAGAGCTGAGATTCTTCGTCCTAAGCGCTTTGCAAGAAAAGAGATCTTCGTTCCAGTAAGATTTACTCCTCGCTGCCTACACATAGCTCTAATCAATGCCGGCATATCGTCTTGCGAAGGGGAAGAAATTGTAGCTCCTGACATAGACCTTAATCGACTCATGATATGATCATCGACCATAATCTCAGATATTGGCCTATCTACTAGGATTAAAATCTTACTTCCACCGACTCTTAACCGTTCAAAAAGAGCAACAAATGAGCCAGATCCATTAAACTGCGGGCCAGAAAAATACTCCTGAGCATCATCAAGGACTACAACATCTCCACTCGAAACAGATTCTGAGATCCCTAAATTATCAATTGCCTCTGCACAGCCTTTGCCACTCCAAATTTTAGGATAGAGACCATTATTTGCTAGTCTAGTTGCAAGAGCTATCGAGAGATGAGTTTTTCCAGATCTTTTTCCCCCCTCAATACAGAGAGCAGAGAAGTTATCTCTCTGTAAGAGAGATTCAGCTAACTTAAATGTTTCGAAGACTCCTGAATGCAAAACAAAGTGTTCCGCACGATAAACAATTGGAGGCAGGATTCCTAAATTTAACTGCTCCGAGATAGCGACAGATCCCATTTAACATCCAGTTAATACATAATCATCAGGGTCTGCGATTCTAAGCGATAATCTTGCGCCAAGGCCAGTTAATTTTTCTACGAGAGAATCATACCCACGTCTAAGATGTTGTGGCTCGGATACCTGACTTACTCCATTTGCAGTCAAACCACCAATTACAACTGCTGCTGCTGCACGTATATCAAAGGAATCTACAGGAGCTCCCGTCAGCTGACTAACTCCTGTGATAACTGCCTTCCTATCATGAACCTGAATTTGAGCTCCCATTCTACAGAGCTCTGAAACATGCGCGAAGCGACCTTCAAACATATTTTCTGTAATTGAGCTTTCACCCTCTCCAACTGCTAGTGCTGCCATCAAAGGAGCTTGAATATCGGTTGCAAATTCAGGAAATGGAGCTGTTGTAACATGAATTGGCTTCGGTCGTCCTTTCATATTAATAGTTATCGAGTCAGTATCATAAGCAAATCCTGTTCCCATCTTATCAAGAACATCTAAGAAACCACCAAAGTGTTGTGGTGAAAATCCGGATATCTTTACATTTCCACCAGTTGCAACTGTTGCTAGTGCATATGTAGCAGCTTCAATCCGATCTCCTAAAATCTCAATACTTCCGCCACCTAATATATCTCTGCCACGCACAACAATTGTTGATGAACCAGCACCCTCAACCTCTCCTCCAAGCTTATTTATCATCTCAGCAAGAGCCGCTACCTCAGGCTCTTTTGCAGCACCACGAATTACTGTAGTTCCTTGAGTTAGAGATGCAGCCATTAGGATCTGATGAGTTGCTCCTACAGAGGGAAATCTCAGATCAAGCTCAGCCGCCTTTAAACCATTAGGAGCAGAAGCAAGAACAACACCATGCTTAACTACTATGTCAGCACCCATCTTAGACAGAGCTTCAAGATGTATGTCTACTGGACGCGCACCAATTATATCACCACCCGGCAAAGCTACTCTGGCAGCTCCACCGCGAGCAAGTAATGGAGCCAAAACCCAGAATGAAGCTCGCAATGCTTTTACAAGACTATAACTTGCTTCAGTTGCACGGAGATTAGCGACCTTAATCTTTGCTGTAGTTCCCACTCGGCTGACTTCTGCACCAAAATGCTCAAGGAGTTGAAGTAGTACGCCAATATCTTCGAGCCGAGGAATGTTTTTATATTCAACCTCCTCTGAAGATAATAGTGAGGCAATCAAGAGAGGCAGAGCTCCATTCTTTGCACCACTGACTTTTACAGCGCCACGCAGGGGAGTACCGCCGTAGATTTCGAGATATTCAGCCATCTTCGATCCGTCTATAGAAAGAGACTAATTTATAAGTGAGATTATAAAGGTAGTGGATATAACAATTACAGTCAAAGATAGCTATATTCTCAGGGATTTTAACTACTTTTACTTTTGCGAAAAACGCGAAGACACTGAGCTAAGAGCTGCGGATCTAACAATAAAATATCTCTAATAAAATCCCGCTCTCCCGGCAACTCTCCTTCTGCAAGCACTGTGTTAATAGTTACCTCTAGTATTTTAGAGATAATGGCCACTTCACTATCATCATGACTTTCCCAATCACTTATTTTTGAAATCTCCTCCTTAATGCTTGCTGACATAGAAGTTAGAAGTAGAGAGGATTCATTACTTTGTCTACTTGCTTTTCTTGGTCTGATATCAAGAGACCCTGCCCGAGACTTAAGTACTCGATCTAATTGAAGAGTATTTTCTGATGCCACCTCTCTTTTTCTTAAAGCCATTCTTAGCTCCTTCAGAACTATATAAACCCGTTAGAGTCGATCAAAGTATAAGACTATGCTGCGGGAGGGTTATTCTTAATTGACTCATCAGCGACAAAGATCTCAATAACTACGACCTCAATAACTACAAATTTAATAACTCAAATTTAATAACTCAAATTTAATAACTACGGTGAATTAGATCTAATTTTATTAAATTTTACCAAACTTAAGTTGTGCTCAATAATTGGATGCTTTTCAAGGATAACTGCGAAGTCCAAAAGCCTCTCAGCATCTAAAATATCACTTGCTCCGTAATTATCGTAAAGTATCGCGGCAAAGTTTCCTCTAATTGCAACATTTGTTGGATCTTGAGTAAGAATCTCCTGATATATGGATTCTGCCATCGCATCCAGACCAGAAATATCATAGAGCAATGCTAAGTTGCTCCATGCCGAGAAATAGTTAGGATCTATAGATAGAGCTTTAAAGAAACTATGTTCTGCGTTTTGCAGGTCGCCATCCATTAGAAGAGTACATCCAATGCCATCAATAGCTGCTGCTGATGGATAAATCTCTTCAGATAATTCAAAAGCACTTCGAGCCTCTATAGTTTTACCCTTACGAAGATTGATAGTTCCTTGGTCTATCAGATTTTGAGCTATTGATATCTCTTTATAGGTAGGTTGCCTGGCCTCCAAGGAGGCTCCACATCCGGAGAAGAGAGTAATAAATATTAATAGCCAAGAAGTTTGAAACCAACTCCTTAAACTAACAGTTCCTCTTTGGTAACAAGTTATCGGATCTATTAAAGCGAGATTTATCTGAGCTAGTCGCTGAAATGCGCTGAGGTCTTTAGCAATGCCCATAATCTAGCTCTCCTAAAGGCTCTTTTAACTCTTTGCTTCCCAACTGAGCAGGTCCTCTTTCGCAAATTATTCCAAGAATTTTTAAAGGCGCGATTACCTCCTCTAGTGCGTACACTGACCTGCATATTCCACGAGCTAGAAGATACTCTCTAACTCTTCTTCTTGAATGTCTTCCAGTAATAATCGGCTTAGGCTCTAACTCTTTAACTGCTTGTGCGACTTGCTCCATCAGATCAATATCTAGACCATCTCTACCTTTTGCATCACGCGAAATAAGAGCATCAACTACTGGATCAAGAATGAAGCACTCTACAGACCCATTTTGAATGATCCCTCCAGTAATCTGCCGTCTTAATGCTATTCTAACCTCTTCTATAATAGGAGATAGATCTGAATCCTTTGATGAAGTTTCAGAAATTGATTGCAGAATCAGATCTAGATTTAAACAGGAAATTTCTTCAGCAAGAAGCTTGCGAAGTATCTGTGTTAGTCCGCTAAGTGAGATAAGTGTTGGGATGACATTACTAACCATCTCACTGCAATTATTCTCAACCAGGTCTAACATCAGCCGCGTATGTCTATCATCAATTATTTCGAAGAGAAGTTTCTCTATCTGTACTCGAATTTCTCGTTCGACCTCCTCAAAGGAAGTTGGCACAGTATTATCTTGCCACTTCAATAAAAACGCTGAATGTCCTCTAATATGAATATCTAGAAAGCAACTCTCTCCTTTGGCTAATTCTATATTGAGTGTATCAATCGGAACTCCATATTTTTTATAGATCTTGCCAATAATCTCTCTATCAAGATTACTTACTAGAAAAGACTGTGCTGACTTCTTTAATTTATCTTTCCTATCTTGAGCATTTTCAGTTAGTTCATTTAAAATTTTTGGTAAGCAAATTGTGACTCTTACTAGTTTAGGAATTAGGTAAATATCCCCTTCCCTCTTCTCTGAAATATTTCGCCTATCAGCAAAGCGAAGAAGAAACAGCCATATTGAAAGAAATCCTGCCGAGAGAAAACATGGGAAGAATGGCAAGGCAGAGATAATAGGGAGTAAAACAAGTGAAAATATTACTACTCCTACTAAGATCTTGTTTTGAAGAATCTGTGAAACAAGATCATCAGATAGAGATCGTTGTTCTGCACTTGATACTTTAGTAACAACAATACCAGCACAAACGGAGTTCATTAGAGCAGGAATTTGAGCTGCTAAGCCATCGCCTATAGTTAATATTGTATAATGGGTAAGAATCTCACTAAGCTGCCCCCCCTCTCTAGTAATTCCAATTAAAATCCCTCCTGAAATATTTACTGCTATAATAATTATTCCAGCGATTGCATCTCCTTTTATAAACTTCATGGCACCATCCAACGCGCCATAGAAACGGGACTCCGATTGAAGCTCTTGGCGTTTTCTCACTCCTTCTGAAACTTCTAACAGTCCACTGCGCATATCAGAATCAATAGACATCTGTCGGCCAGGCATTGCATCTAGAGAAAATCGAGCTGCAACCTCTGCTACCCTCTCCCCTCCCTTAGCAATTACGAGAAGCTGCACAAGAGTAATCATAAGGAACATCACTATTCCCAGAGCAATGTTTTCGGCAATAACAACGCTACCAAAAAACTCAATTACTTTACCTGCCTCTCCAGAACTAAGAATATTACGAGTACTTGCAAGATTAATTGCCAGACGCGAGAACGTGGCTAAGAGCAACATACTTGGTAGAGAGGATAACTTTAGGATATCTCGAACTGTTAATGCTGTAATAAATATAATTAAGGCAAAAACCAGATTTCCAACTATCAAAAAATCCATGATAAATGGAGAGATAGGAACAAGCATTCCTAGCACAATACAGACACAGCAGATTGGAACTATTGCTGACAACACTAACCAACCCTAATGTTGCGAATTGCCGCCATCTCCATCTCATGCTTGGATTTTTCAAGATTTGAGATCAGAGACACCATCTGCATCTGCAGCTGAACCTCAATCTGCTTATTAATTAACTCTGTAAGCTCCGTTGGCAAAGCTGTTGTCAAACCATCTACCCCTGTTTTAACTAGTGAGCTCATACCATTTAGTGCCCCTCTGAATGTACTTCCTAATGAACTTTTAGGTTCTGGAATAAACCTAACCATTCCACCAAGGTCTACGCCCGCAGTTCTTACACCAAGAGAGCCAACTAATTCTGTTCGCGATAGTGCACCCATGTAAATCCTATTCTAATTCTTCTAAAATTCTATTCTCTAACACTTCAAATATCAGCGGTGCCTGCATGCCTTGGAAATTACCTATCACTAGATCTGCTCCAGCAATTGCTACTGTAGGATACAAATCCTCTCTTAAATCTATCTCAAGACGATCTCCT
>CAZTER010000023.1:0-12008 GCA_964612045.1 uncultured Bdellovibrionales bacterium | reverse complement strand
AAACACCTCTTGCAGAGACTTCAAAGCTGGATGATTAATCATCTCCTGCTCTTTCTTCTTCTTTGCTGCTGCACCTTTAGATAACTCAGAGTGCAAAACACTACCTGCCGGAGCTTCTCCATCGATTGTAGCTTTAAAAGTTATCTTCCAATTTTTGATAGAAGAAAATGCCTCTAGTGCTGTCTTTAATTTACTTAAGTTCTCTTGATTCTGAAGACTCATAGCAGAAAACTTAGGTGCGCTAGCCTCTATCCAACCGGCTTGAAACATAGACACTGAAACACGCTTGAGGTGCTCAAATACTACCCTAGGACAATTTGTAGAGGCAAAAGTAATGAACTTTCCCCAATCTAGCGGAGCGCCAGATGGCACATTAGAGGCACTAGCTTCGGCTACGGGAGTAGATGGTTTAGCAGGCGCTTGTGGCTGAGCTGCCTTTTGCTGCACTTGCGATGCAGTGCTTTTAGATACTTCAGCTTTTGTACTTGGAGCGAGACTAGTTGCTACATTAGCTGATGAGCCAACTCTAACATCCGAAGAAGTAGTAGGTGGAACTTGGGATCCCTTTACAGGCTCTCCACCTTTATAGCTCTTCAAAAGTGAGATGACCTGAGCGATCTCTACAACCGGCTCTCTAGTGGACATTCTAACTACAAGAGCTTCCACTCCATATTTAACGTAAGCACTACGTAAAGCAGAATCTGCTCCCTCCCTTGCTATAGTGACAAGATCTTGAATGTCGTTCGGGTTAATATCCTTAACCAACTGCTCTAATTCATTTGATGAGCTACTATCTAAACCTAAATTTACTAAAGCAGATGCTCCAGCAAATTTAGCTATTAATAGATCTCGCCAATAAGCAACAAACTCTCGGAGAAAGACAGCTGGATCAACACCCCTTGAAAATACCTGCTCAATTACCTTAAGAGCTGCTGAGGAATCATGAGTTAAAACTGCTTTAGATAATGTAAGCAAAGCTGCACGAGAAACAGTTCCAAGCACCTGCCCTGCTTCATCCGCAGTAATCTTTCCTTCACAGAAAGACTGCAAACGATCTAGCAATGACTGAGCATCTCGCATTGATCCATCTGATATCCGAGTAACCATCCGCAAAACTTCAGGCTCAATATCGATTTTCTCTGAATCACAAACAGTCTTAAGTCTATTAGCAATCTGCTCACTGGAAAGAGCTCTAAAATCATGTCTAACGCAACGAGAGATTACGGTCTCTGGAATTTTATGAATCTCAGTGGTTGCCAAGATAAACACAGTATTTGGTGGTGGCTCCTCAAGACTTTTTAGTAGCGCATTAAAAGCAGCCACACTCAACATATGAACTTCATCTATTATGTAGATCTTATAACGCGAACCTGGTGGAGGTAATGAACGGAAAGAGTCTATTAAATCTCTCACGTTTTCTACGCTATTATGAGAAGCTCCATCGATCTCTCTAACAGCTAAACTTGTGCCTGACGTAATCTCTAAGCAGTTTTGACACTTTAGACACGGAGCACTGGTCGGTCCTGTTTGACAGTTTAATGATTTTGCAAAAATTCTTGCGATAGATGTTTTACCAACACCTCGAGGTCCGCAGAAAAGATGAGCGTGATGAACTTTATCTCTCTTAATTGCATTAGAGAGAGTTCGAGTAACCTGTTCCTGTCCTGAAATAGAACTAAAATCTTGAGGACGATATTTACGGGCTAAAACTAAGTAAGACATTTAGGTCCCATGAGAAAAAGAAGGTAAGAATTTGAATTGATTCCACACCTAGCTTTGAAATGAGTAAAAAATTTACATGGAATCAATTCAAATTCTTCAAAAGCTCGCCACTTCGCGGTGAACTAACCGAGGCATGGAGGCCTCGGCAAACGCCCTAAGGCGTTTGAGCGACGCGTAAGTTCGAAAATGTTGCTCGAACTTACACTTGGAGCACTGAAAAAGACCCAGAGATGGGTTTTTTCAGTCAACAACTTAGAGTCCCACCGTGAAAACGAGGATTTTTAAAACAGGCGGCCGGTTACTGCATCACAAAGAATTACCGGTACGGTTGCTCCCTTCCGGGCCTAGCCGGGTTAACGGATCCTTTCGCACAGACCGAACCGCCCACAGTAGTTATACCTGTTCTTGAGCTAATCTCAAATTCTACAATCAGATAAATACTACTAAAAAATAACGGTGAAAGGTGGTGATGAAAATCACACCAGATGATGAATACTTAAGCTATTTTTCAACAGAGAGTATCTGCAAGTCAGCGATATTCCTGCATAGATTTTTATGGAAGTAATGGCATAAAAAATGCTGCTAAGGGGCGTATGACAAACATCCCCCTTCCCCTCTTGGAATACATGGTTAAACGCGGGTTAAAATACCGTCCAATTACATCTCTGATTACATTGCGCCACTACATTACAGACTCAGATCCATTCTGGGGTCTACTATCTAAATCTGCTGCTATTTCAATAGAAGTAGGAAATAAGCTAGAGCTCATACTAGGGTCTTTTCAGCTCTACCAAATGAATCAGGAGGAGCTTAATCAACTTAGATCTGCAGAGCTTCAATACCCAACCTATTTTCACCTCACATATAATCCGAAACCTAAAAAAAGAGGGTGGATTCGCGTAAGGAGAAGAAAGATCTCCAGAGAGCTAGTATATCCTAGAACACTGAAAAGAAGATCTAATTTGACAGCTAAAGCTGAATCTTCAACTCACGCCGAAGATCAATCGTCTTATCATAAATCTGTGTAAGATGAACAAACCGCTCACGGCCATGATCATCTATATTTTTATTTAAATCTGGATGAACTCGTTTAATTAATTCTCGATATCTTCCTTTAATAGCCTTTAAAGATGCTCCTGGTTTTAAGCCCAATTCGGAGAGACATCTATTATACTCTTGCATAGCAGGACTTAAGATTGATTTCCCAGCTCGCATATCATGGATCGGTTCTAATTTAGACTTGGGAGCATGCCAACCAAAGATAATATCATCTAAACTCGTGTTGGTTTGTTCAATCCTTCGTGCTCGTGCAAGATAAAACCACGCTAATATTATAGGGATTAGTCCGAGCATTAACCAAAGGATATGATCGCCGTACATTCCGCTTACAAAGAAGATAAAGCGATCGTATAGTGAGATTGAGGTAGTATTTGTAGATATTACCCTTCTAGCAAAAACTCGCTGCCCTCGCGCAACATAATCTCGCGCTAGCACAACACGGAGATTATCAACTATCTGCGGGTTATCGATTGTTAGCTCTGATAACGACACTAAAGTTGCTTCAGCACTATCCAAATCTCCAGCTTTTCTAAACTCATAGAAACGAGCAGTAAGTAGATCTTTATATGCAGAAGATATCTGAGGATCCTGACTAGATATATTCGATATATATATGTGGCTATGCGGTTCTATTGATGCAGTTAATGTAGATTTGTAGTTAGTAAACAACCTTAACAGAAGGTCATGCGTTGTCTCTGTTCTAAATTTTACATCTGTTCTAGTAAGTAAACTTAACGCTTTTTGATATAGGCCGAGTCCAATTAAACGATCAACTTCACGATGAATTGTATCTAGAACCAAAGGAGAAACAATAGGAGCTAGCATCTCATCGCCCTTGGCTAAATCTCCGAGAGACAAGACCCCTTCAAAGTCACCTCCTTGTGATAACTTTAACGCCTCGCTGATCCTTGTAGATAAAACTTTTATCCTTTTAAAAGTAGGATCATCACTTCTAAAGATAGCCTCTTCGAGAGCAATTCCTTTTTCAGCATCTAACCAATTGCGCCCTTTTAGATCTTTTAACGTATTATCTCGCAATAATGATCTAATCTCGTTCTGAGTAGTAAATGGAAATGTATTAAAGATACCCCTAGCCCAAACAGAATCGCTAAGACCTATGACGATAAAGGCATACGAAGTAACTGTTGGTAAGAGATTCTCTCGTCGCTTTGGATCTACCACTTGAGGATCTAATAGCTGTCGAAAGTACGATAATCCTGAAGGGCTATGATATATCTCAGAAAAGAGATCTAGTACTTCACTTCTTGAACCTTCTATATGGTTAGCAGCACCCAATAAGGCAGATATAACGATCTTAGGTTGATTACTTCTAATAGCTTCGAAAATAATCTTTCTATAATCTTCTATTGAGATCCTTCTGGCTCTTACCGGATTTTCAGCTATGACATTGAGCGCCCATGATCCAGCTTCATCAAAAGCTACGATCTCCTCTCTCTGACTGATACCAACTTTTGCTGTATCTGAAGCATGAGATAAAGGATCGGATACTATCCTTTCAAATTTGTCGACAGGAAGTGGAACTCCGAAAAGCTCTAAGCTCTCAGCCAAACTAGTAATTGGAGATATTGAGATCAGGGTTAGAAAAGCTAAAAAAACTTTAAATCTCATCAAGATTGACCTCAAAAACCATCTCTCAACTAACTCTGAGCGTTTTAACTATTAACGCTCCGATCCCATCGCGAAAACTGGAATCGTAAATATACTAGAGAGGTCGGCTCCGATATTACCATTACTAACAGCGTTGCTACCTAAAGTAGCTTCACTACCTGATGATACATCTAACTCTACCTTAACAGCCGCCCTCATTATCCCTGATATTCCCTTAGGGTTAAGTTCAATAAGGATATCGAAAATAGAGCCTTCCTTCACCACTGAAAATGATGGAATTACACCTGGAGTGTCGGAAAAGACCCTCTTTATAGAGATCTTTTTTGCGATATTACTGGAAAATTGTACCTTTCTTTGTAGATCAGCCTTAGGGGTTTGCTCATTTATTAATCCGAAAGAAACCGTAGCTGGTCGAGCTAGGTATGGGGATTTTACCTTTAAAACAACTGGAATATTGAATTCTTTAAGGGGCACACCGGATAACTTTACAACGATCCGCTCCCTAGCATCTGTTGTGGGGATGCCACGATCTAAAACGATCTTAAAGCTTGCTGACTTCTTTGTTTTACTTATGCTTTGAATAGAAAAGGAAGAACCTTGCGGAACGATATCTGTAATTTCACCATCTGAATCAGAGGCAAGAGTAATGCTAACCTCTTTAAATGGAGGAACGGTTAGCTCCTCTTTAACTAAATCGGAAAAAATTACCCTCTCAGGCTCTACCTTTAGAAATTTTCCGACTACGCCCTTTAAAGTAAGGATAAGAGTTGGAGTTAAAGGATCGTTAGTAAAGACCCTAACATCTTTTGATATATTACCCGAAAATCCAGTAGTATTTATCTTGGCTGAAATAACAGCGGACTCTCCCGGATTGATAGTATTTCCAGAAACAACAACAGCAGTACAGCCACAAGTTGGAGAAACTCGATCTATTACTAGAGGAGCAGTTCCCTGATTGACTACCTTAAATTCTCTTGAGACTTCATCGCCTTGTAAAGCTGCACCAAAATCAATAACAGCTTGCTGAACCTCAGCCTTTGGAGTTGCTGCTTGTGCGAAAGAATCGACGGAGAGAAAGAAAATAGAAGAAAGTAGTAGGAAGCAGGATAAAGTTTTGCAGAGTACAGTTTGGCAGAGTACAGTTTGGCAGAGTACAGTTTTAAACCTAAGACTATGAAAAGAAGCTGTCTTAAAAAAACTATCGTGCTCACAGTAGCTACTAAATGACCTAGTAACTAATGCAGCTCTGTTCTTAACTCTCAAACTATTCACCCTCAGGAAAGAAGTTTACACCCTCAATAAACTTAGTGTGGAAGTTACCACTTTGGAAGTCAGGATGCCTTAAAATTCTTCTATGAAGGTCTATATTTGTATGAATTCCTTCAACGATAAATTCATCGAGCGCCACTAGCACCTTCTGTATACAGCTCTCTCTATCACGAGAACGACAGATCAGCTTTGCTACTAGGGAATCATAATACGGCTGCACCGTATAACCGGAGTACAAAGCAGAGTCCACACGAACGCCATTACCTCCTGGCGGATGGTATGTCTGAACCAATCCTGGAGATGGAATTAATGTCTTAGGATCTTCAGCGTTGATTCGAACCTCGATAACATGCCCTCGTTGCTCAACTTGCTCCTGAGATAGAGATAGATCCTGGCCTGCAGCTAGTCGAATCTGTTCCTTTACAAGATCAAAGTCCGTCAACAACTCAGTAACAGGATGTTCAACCTGTAATCGAGTATTCATCTCAATAAAATAGAACTTCTTGTTAGCTAGATCGACTAAGAATTCCATCGTACCGACGTTGGTATATCCTACGGACTTTGCCAACTCGACAGCTGAATTTTGGATAGCAGCCTGCAAATCAGGTGGAAGACCAATTGATGGAGATTCCTCTATTATCTTCTGATAACGTCTCTGAACTGAACAGTCTCTGATACCGAGATGAATAACATTATGATTTACATCTCCTGCTATCTGAACTTCGATATGCCTGACCTTTGATAGATATTTCTCTACCAATAAGTGACCATCACCAAAGGCTGCTGTTACTTCACGTTGAGCAGTACTAAAGGTTTGAGCAAACTCCTCCTCGCTCTGAACAATCTTCATTCCACGACCACCGCCACCGGCACAGGCCTTAAGAAGGATCGGAAAACCAGCTACCTTAGCAACTTCAATAGCTTCAGAAGCTTCTAGAAATCCCTTACTATCTCCAGGGATTGTAGGAACTCCTGCTTTGTCAGCAGCTCTTCTAGCGCGAGCTTTATCACCCATGGCTCGCATATTTCGAACTGTAGGACCGATAAATGTTATTCCACAATTGCCACAGATCTCAGCAAATGCTCCGTTTTCACTAAGAAATCCATACCCAGGATGAATAGCATCTGCTCTTGTTGCAACAGCTGCTGACATAATAGCAGGGATATTTAGATAACTATCCTTTGCTAAGGCTGGTCCTATACAAACACTCTCGGAGGCCAATTTTACATGCAACGCATGAGCATCTGCAGTTGAATGAACTGCAACTGTTTTAATTCCTAGCTCATGACAAGCTCGAATTACTCGCACCGCGATCTCTCCACGGTTTGCTATCAATACTTTTTTAAATGGCGGCTTATTCGGCACGGCTATTCTCCGAAAAACTCAATTAAGAGGCGCTATTAAGCTGGACGCATCAGGAAGAGAACTTCTCCGAACTCAACCACCTCTCCATCAGATGGAAGGATCTTTTCAATCACTCCATCCATTGGGGCATCGATTTCGTTCATAACTTTCATAGCTTCGATAATACAAAGCGTAGCACCCTTCTTTACTGAGTCTCCCTCTTTTACAAAATTAGGAGCATCAGGTGATGGCTTACGATAGAAAGTTCCAACGATTGGAGATTCAACCTTCTTATGATTTGGATTAACAGCGGATGAAGTATCAGCTGGAGCATGAGCAACAGGCGCTCCAACAATTGCTGGCTGTAAAGGAGCCGGAGCAATCATAGGTTGTTGAGCAACTACAGTTGTTACTACCTGACCACCACGAACAAGCTTTAACTTAGTTCCATCCTGCTCGAGTTCAAACTCGTGAATCTCATTCTCCTTCAAAAGTTGGAGAAGTGTTTCAATATCTTTTATCTCCATGTCTCGAACAGCTCCCGTAAAAACAATTAGGCCGGGCGCGATATTGCCATATCCATTAGAATAATTCCAGCGGGCGAGGCTAGTATTTTCAGGTACTTACAAAGTGCCTTTATTAACAAAGCCAGCTTAGCTGTGAAACTAAACTGGCTTTGAAACTAAATAACGCCAAAACAAATGAGTTCACTGTGAAAAATAAGGTAATAATTCAAATTCTTCGAAAAGCTTATGATTTTACGGTGAACTAACCGAGGCATGAATGCCTCGGAAAACTCGGTAAGGCGTTTGAGCGACGCGTAGATTCGAGCAACAGACCAAACCAATGCTTGAGCACTGGACTCTTAAAGTACTGTGAAAACCCAAGGATGGGTTTTTCACAGCCAATAAATGAAAACTACAACAAATGAAAATTATTAGCAGTTATCGTAATTATCGAATGAGGCTACGGTTCGACCAGTGATACGAACCTCTTCACCTGAATCGTTAACTCCGATCAATGTTACAGTGATATTCTTGAAACCGATTGAACCAATCGCAACATCACTGTCATAGAAGAACTTAGATCCACCACTTGCCTTAGCAAATAAGGAGGTCAAGGTTGTAACCTTTCCTGGTTCAACTAATGGCGAAGAGGTAAAGGCTAAAGATCCAGAGTTCACGACACCACTAATTGAATACCTATAACTTGAGAAGGTTATAGTTGAATTTGAGTTGTTTTGAACTGTGAACGATATCTGCGTATCAAAGAACGGCTCTGGATCTGAAGTCGTGTTATCGTTATCACAATCTCCGTTCTGAGATGTATCGATTGAACTTGTTGTTGTAGCAGTAGAGCCTCTATCAGAAAGTTTAACTGAAGTGATCGTTATACCATTCTCGTTATCGTTACCGGAGGTTCCACCATCGTCGAAGTCCCCTGCTCCACCTGTTCCAAGAGTTCCACCACCTGCACCATCAAATCCATCGAATCCAGATGGAACAGGACCAGCGCATCGAATGGTCTCAAAATCTCTCTTACTGCCAGCTATCGGCATACGACAGCCAAACTGGTAACTACCTGGAGCGGCACAACCTAATACTCCACTGATCTCACCATTAGCATCTGTAATTTCTACTCCGGTGTTAGGTTCGATAATAGCTACGCCTAATTCGCTATCACACGAGACTCGAGTAAGAGGCACTGGACGACCAGAAGCATCTCTTATGCGAACTCTAAAACCAGAAACATCTGAAACCTGCAATTGAGTCTCTGTAACAACTACATCTATTGTTCCAGCGCCCTCTCCTACAAATTGAGAGCCATCAAATGTTTCATCTCCAGCTTTACCACCATCCGTATCCCCACCACCTAAGCAACTAGTTAACAAACCAGCTACACCGACTAGAAGAAATGCTTTGGTTCCTAATTTTAGATTACCGAAGATCATTTTTGCTGCTCCCAACTAAAAACCCGAAACTTTTAAATACAACCTAGAGAAATTACTCTATGAACTCCTCGTCATCCTCAATTCCTTCATCCTCTTCTATGGCAGCATCCTCGTCATCGCTACCATCATTGCCACCAGGAATTATATTGATATCTGGAACGATACTAATGAATAGACTCTCCTGATTAGTATCAAGTCTATTACCAGAAGTAGTTAATCCAGTGGCATAAACTGAGGCTTCCATCGTAAATGGTGGCTCAGGAAGATACTGTCTATTGAACGCCAACCAAGATCGAATCTCTGGTGTTAGGATATAAAAATCTGCATTCAATTGGTTATTTGTAGGATATCCAGCCGGTAAAGATGTTGGTGGATCTGTCTGTACTCCAGGTCCTAGCAACCCTGCTAAAGGAAACGATGTTGATGGAGGCTGAACCTCAGCTCCAGGAACGTAGTAACTTATAAATAATCTTTGAACTCTAATTCCCTGTCCTGCGAGATTATTCTGTAATCCGACATTAGCCTGAACTCCTGCTGCAACACCTGGTTCATTATCGTCTCCGGTATTCTCAGTAAGAGGAACTACTAAACCAGAAAGCCCCTGAGTCTCATCTTCAGCATCAAAGAAACCAATCAAAGAGAAAGATACTCCCTGATCATTATTGGAAGCACTTCCACACCCCAAGACAAACAATAGTGGCGTTACTAACAACACCCCTAAAAGTCCCTTGATCTTATTTGTAAACTTCATAACTCCCCCGCCTTTCCCGCACAAAACTAACTTTAAGCCGATCTACCTCTTAGATTTTAACCTTCTTTATAGAGAGGCCTTCATAGCAGCATCATCAAAACTACCCTCGATAATTCTTGGAGTAATAAAGAAGAGCAACTCTTCATCTGAATCATCAACGCTTGAGAATCTAAACATATGACCGAGAACTGGAACATCTTTCAAGAAAGGTATTCCGCTATTAACAACGTTCTCTCTGATTTTGTAGATTCCACCCATTACAAATGTCTGACCACTCGAAACCAAGATCGTTGAAGTCGCAGCTCTCTCAATTTCAGATGGAATGTCGTCAACATTTCTCTGAGTAAACGAGCTAGACTTCGCATTGATATCTAACAATATGTAGTAATCTGGAGATGCTTGAGGAGTAACCTCAAGGATAATTCCAGCTTCAATTGTCTCAGTTCCTGTAGTTGCACCACCACTCTGTGCACCTTGACCAACAGTAACATTACTTCCGTTACTTGGTAGTTTTACCCTAATCTTTTCAACACTCTTAATAGTTGCTTGTCTATTATTAGTAGTCGCTACAGATGGGCGGCTAATAACTTTAGCAAGACCATCTGTCTCTGCAGCAGCTAAAACAAGGTCAAGATTTCTTGTTCCATCAGCACTTCCGAAAAGAAGGCTCATCACTCCTGCAGAGCTCTGATTTAGAGCACCGAGGTTATTACCTGCCAAGCCACCATCAATTGAATTAGGAAAGTTCCATCCAGTAGCATTTCCAGTCTCTGGAGTCTGCTTGAAGTTAAACCCAAACTGAGAACCCAACTGACGGATAAAATCTCTCTTAGACTCAACAATCTGAGTCTCTAACAACACCTGCGGTGTTCGAAGATCCAACTTCTTTACTAGTTCAAGGACCCTAGCAAGACCGACTCGGGTATCTTTTACAATCAACTGATTAGTACGCTCATCATTAACTACTGTACCCCTTTCAGAGATAACTGTATCAACCAATGGCTTCAATTCAGCAGCTTGAGCATAGCTAACACGAATATATCGAACTTTTAGCTCCTCTAACTGCTCTTCAGCTACCTTAGCCTGCTTGAGAGACTCTCTTTCTGCTCTCAACTTCTCTAATGGCGCAATTCTAACAACATTCCCCTCTTGAACTTTTCCAAGGGAGTTGATCTTTAAAATAACATCCAAGGCTTGATCCCATGGAACATCGATCAATCTTAGTGTCACTTTACCTGCGACATCTTCTGTCGTGACGATGTTAAGGTTTGAGACCTCAGCGATAATTCTTAAAGCATTATCAATATCTGTATCTTGAAGATCTAAGGAGATTAAACGACCAGAGTACTGCTGATCATCTAGAAGGGCAGCAAACTCATCTGTAGCTACACCATCGACGACCCCCTCACCTGTAGCAGCGGCTACAGTATCTGGAGCACTACTACCAGGAGCCGAAGGAGCCGCAGCCTCTTCTGGTGCTAGCTGCGCCATCATCCCTGCACTACTATCTGTTGCTTTAACGACTATTCCTCCATGGCCGTTAACAGCTTCTAGCTCAACTTGAGGAGCTGCAAAGATCTTTACGACGGTGTTACCTGCATCAGCTGAAGAGCTTGCTAATCTAGCTGATCGAATTCTTCCATTCTTAGATGGAGAAACAATCGAGTTTGGAACATCAACACTAACTCCAGTAGACTCAATCTTTAATGAGTACTCCGATGGAGCTGTACGATCTAAGGAGTAAACAGCCGGTCCATTTAGAGCGACCCTCAACTCATTACCACCATCAACAGATGCAATCTCTAGGTTATTAAGGATCGTAACCTTCTCACCACTAGCAACTGAAGAGTTCGAAGCAATCTGAGGTATAGAATCCTCACTGCCGATAGCAGCATTACCTGACCCAGTACTATCAACCAACTGGGCAGAGGAATCTCTTAATGATCCATCAGTCGTTGATAGGTCTCCTGCGCTACCAGCCATCCTTCCGCAGGAGGATGTCAGTAAAGCGATTAAACAGAGCACTATATATTTTGGTGCAGTGAACTTTGGGATCCTAGATACTATCGCAGCGAGCTGCATGAACGCCTCTCAAAAAAACTATCGGCTGAGTCCCCTGAAAAGGGGCTCAACGAGCAATAAGAGATTAAAGCTTTAGTGTCAACCATAAAGCTCGGAGTAATTTTAAAGGAGCACCAATTTAACATTGAACTCACTTATAACTGACAGGAGCTTTCAGCAAATGTCGGGAGAGACCAGATCGCGACGAACCCAAATCAAGA
>CAZTER010000022.1:0-12145 GCA_964612045.1 uncultured Bdellovibrionales bacterium | reverse complement strand
TTCACGCCAAACATCAAATTCATTCCACCAATTAGAGAATGCTCCTGTCCAATCAGAATGAGCTATAACAACTAGATTTAATGTTGCGACCTCACTTCTTTTATCAGAGAGCTGTTCTAAAAGAAGCTCAGTTGAATATCTACAAAAATTAACAATCCCATATTCCTTATAAAGTCTCTTTGTTGAGCCAGTCTGTGCTATTTCAAGGTCTATAATTTGATCTAGATTGGAAATCACAGAACCTAATGGATCTTTTTCATTCTCCAACCATACCTTTGCAAAGAATGAAAACTCATGTCCCTGAAAATTTAAGCTACTGTTATCCTTAGTTCTTGGGAAGAAGTAGGCTAAAAACATTCCTCGCACAACAAAGAACATTTCATCATCAACTGCGGCAGCAATTATTGAGACAAATGATACCTCATCTTCTACAGAAAGATTGATTAATTTTCTAACAACAGATCGTGTTGACCTGTCATACATATTTTCTCTGGCAACCCCTGAGCATCCTCCTAATATTCCTGCTGCGACTAAAAGCCAAGATTCTTTTCCTTCCTCTGTTTGAGCTTGTTCCAAGCCATTTTCTATATGAGAGAAGGAAGATGTTGCAAGCTCAAGTAGTTTTTCTGTTTGCTTTTTATCGGCAAATTTCCACATGCTTGGCAGAGTTAATAATAAGCTATGGACTGCTTTTGAATCTTCACGAGTACTTGACTCTTTCATTAATGATTTTAGCGTTCCAACTCTGCGACAACAGATAGTAACTAAATCTTTGCATGCGGCAGCAATTGCAGGGTTATTGCCATGTGCTGTAGAGAAGAGGCGATGAACCCAAATGTCGTGAAATAATTCTTTAACTCTCTCCTCTTTTAAGATCTTTTCTAAAATACGTTGTCCAACTTGAACTAACTCCCCTTTTCTATCCTCGCCACTAAAGAAGGCATGCATTGCATAGATGTCAAATGCTGGGAGTTTGTGCTGCCCAGAAGCATCTTGTTTTTTGAGCATTTTTTGAATATCGCGCGAGAGTTCTATCATGCCTATTTAACTTTATATTTACCTGTAGTTATGATGATTTGTTATACATCTGTGATGTTAAGAAATGGTCTTAACTAGCTAAGAATATTGGATGTTTGACCTTCTTTAAGATGTATAATCTGAATTGTTAATACTTGGAGATAAAGAAAGAAAAGATAAGGACTCAGTGCTATCTTTCTTTTATGCGATTAGAGGTGAACTTTCTAAAGCATTAGGAATCTCACGTAAAGCTTCTAATATATCATTTGCAATAAGCTTACTGATTTCAAAGTCATTATCTCTAAAAGCTCCGACTATAAACTTCTGCTGCTCTGATCTATTCATAAAAAGGCGCATAGCTTCATAGTGTTTGAGTGCTTCAATCGGAAACTCTCCAACTTTATGGTAGGTAAAGGAGAGATATTCTCGATGATTTTCTTCTAGCAAGGATTGATCAGTAAATCCGATCTGCTCAACTTGAATTAAATTTGGATTTTTTCTAATCGCTCGCTTAAACTCTTCCCATGTCCTCATTGCATCAGGTGGAGTTGGCCCATTCGAATGCCCTCTTTTCTCTTTATCTCGTAGATCAATAAATTCGCCTTTGGATCCCTTGATTAAGCTAGTTTCAATAGTACAGATCGATTTTCCAGCTTTCCTCACACTAAAGACATGAGAGTGACCAGCACTACATTCATGAGCTCTTGTTCTGACGCAGTGATTCATTCTCTCACCTTCATCTGTCAATTCAGCTCCTGAGGTAATCTCAACTACAGAGTACTCGCTATCATGGTTCCAGACCTTTTCTCTGAAAATTGGATGCCATGTTTGATTAGCTAATCCAGGACAGGCGGCATCTGGTAGCCTCATATCAGGCCTGTGCCAGAGAGAATTAAATCTGAAGATGCTGCCGATCGATTTATCACCAACAATATGACGAAAAGCAATCTGATTAGCGATTGATTTAAATTTATTATTAGACCAGATATCTGAGAATGTGTGACCATGAGTTAGTAAGCAGTTAACTAAACATGGATAGATTACAGCTCTGGCATATTCCGTAACGATATCGTTCAGTCCTACAGTTAACAGCTTGTTCGCGAGGATCTTTTGTTTAGTAAAGTTTGACCATGGTTGTGCCATTACGGAATGCTCGATGGCGCTACTTGAAATTATCTTAAATGTAGATTCATTACTTATCGGTTCAATACTAGGATCTGCTGTAACAGCACAAGCCGCTGCAGCAAAGCAAACAGCTCCAAAATGTGCGTTATTTAAACGAGAACCAGTACTTACTGTTTCCATAGTTCTTAGAAGTTCTGGTCGATGTGATATGGCGATCTCTCTAAACTCACTCCAGTATTCAAATACTGCTACAATAAAATTGTAAAGCTTGAGGCAGCCAAGAGGTGATAACTGTTGAAGATCGAATCTCTCCTTATATTCAGAACCAAGATAATGCTGAATGGCGTTCTGTAGAAGAACTTTTAAGTATTGTGTCTGCTGAGCGGTGTCTTCTGAATGTCTGATCTGTGAAAGAGAATCGGTAAATAGAGTTTTGATAGGAGCATCTACTATTCCTGGGTTATTTCTACCATGTAGTCCTAGGCAAGATAGGTTTATCTGTTGAATCTCGTCAGGCGTACGTTGTTCGAGATAATTTAAAGTTACAGGTAACATAAAACTACTAGCTAACATCTGCCAAAATGGTGTCCCATTATATCTGTGAGATGAGGTGAGTCCTGTTCTGATTAATGGCGCAGCTGATTCTTCTAATCGTGAGAGAACAGCAAAGTCGAGTAAATCTAGCTCTGTTTGAGAATTATCCTTTGCACTTTGAAGAGTTTGCTCAAAGTTGCGTTTAAATTTTGTACGAAATCTCATTGGAAGAGAGTTAATTATCTCTTCGGTTAGGGGTGGAAATTTTTCATTAGTTATTGGAGATATTTCAGCCAGCATGGTTATTGATTTGCGGCTTCCCATTAACACAGCGTAGTGGATCGGCTTCAAACCAAGGCTGTTAGGTCGTTGAAGATCGATGCCTCGTGCATGGAGATATTTCAAAACAAGCGGACGGTTATAGATAGCGCCTACATGTGAGAGATCGCTGCCAAAACGATCTTGAAGATTCAGAGCTGATAACTGCCGGAGAGTCTTTCCATCCTTTAGCCAGTTCTTACTGAAGGTAAGATTATTAAAGAGTCGATCAACTGCCGGATCTGCGGTGACCTCGTCGAGAATAGGAACTTGGCGAAGTCCTGAGAAAGTATCGGTTATTGGTCGTGGCATAAATTTGAAGGATGTTGAACTTCAAAAGATCAGTATGAGATTTCAACTATACTGTGGTGACTTCCTTAGTCAAACCGACCACATATCCCCACAAATCCTCCCAATTGGTGCAACCCAACTTTTTATGACTTTTTAAGCACTTACAATGACCCAGATATTTAACGGGGCGGAAAAGGTGCAACCCAACAATTTCGCGGTTTCGCGTTTGGCAGTTTAAAAATCATGCATTTATCACAGAAACTTTCAGCAACTAAGATCGAATATTATATATGTCTAAACTACCTTTTAATGGCTTCGAATCCTTTATGTCCAAATTTTTTGACCTCAATTTCAAAATCAAAACCATTTTGTCCATCAGACTTAAACTTGCCAACTGCTCCATTAAACTCATGGAGGGTACTTAAATATGTTGTTAGTTGAGATATGTTAGGAGAGCTAAGAATCAACTTGATAGTATCATAAGCATAAGCTGCTTCAGCAGTAGGATAATCTCCGAAATTTTTTCTATATCTCTTGTAAAAATTCTGCAGACTCTCTTCTTTTCCTGCTACCACCCATGCGTCAGATAAAGCGCCATTTGAAGCTTTATATTCAGCATAGTTTGCTATCTGTAGTCCACCAATAATGTCACCTTTGTATCCAAGCTCTCTAAGTGATCTGGAAAAAATTGAACCATGTGGTGGAATTACACTGAGAAACACCGCGTCTGGATTATTTTTTATAATTCTAAGCGCGCTCTCGCGCGCAGAAACCTCACCAGGAGATACCTCTTCAGAATGAACAATCTTAAATTGGTTAGAACTTATAACCAGATCTCGTTGAAGTAAACATGAATCTTGAATCGTAGAGAGGATTGCTAGCCGTTTATATCCACGAATCATCATCTCTTTGATCGTAATCTTCATCATTGACTCTATTGAAGGCATTAAAAGAAATGCATTTGCTCTTCCGGATATGACAGAGCGATTAACATTAATTGATAGAAATGGAATATTATTTTGAGAGATAGCTTCTATGGCGGACTTTCCTTGATTGGTTCCAAAAATTACTATCGCATTTACTTTATCTCTTTGAATTAACTTCTTTGCAGCTAAAAGAGAGTTTTTAGGGAGAAACTGATCATCTTCAAATAGAATAGAAAGTCTTCCTGTATGATCAAGCTCGTTTTTAGCCATCTCCATGGCATTCTTCATGGGAACACCTTGAATGCTCAAGGGGCCAGTTAGAGGTAAGATAACTCCAAGCTGAATCCGTTCCTCCGCATAGGCAGGTCTGCTTATTAATAAGAAAAATAGAATAGCTTTAAGGAATATGTTCATCTGTTGTAAAGGATAGAAAGAATACTGAAGCTACAACAAGATCATATTTAATTAAGCATTAATCGCTCTCTAACATCATCTCGAGTCGATAGTTGTCTAGAGCTTCCACTATCTATTAGCGTAAATAGATCCTTAGCTTTTTTGCTATGGATTGCAATTATGGAACTTCTTAAGCCTGGCAAATTCTCTCCAATTGCATGCTCTAATAGAAGACAGACTCCAACACACAACTGAAGCGGAATAGGATTTGTCTCTGTTACATTAAATCCCTTACTCTCTCCATACATAGTTGTTATTAAACCAGCAAAGTACCTTATCTCCATACCAACATCGATAAGGTTATCCTTGGCTAAGGTTGGAGAAAGTATGCTCTCCATATATGTCATTACTCTCTGTTTTAATTGTCTCTGATGTTCTGGATCTGGAGGTGCTGTTAAGGAGTGATAGTATTTATCCCAAACATCCATATTTAATGAAGGCCATGCTTCTGAATTAGCTGATACTCCTTGTGGACGAGGTAGATCATACGCGCGAGCAAGAATTTGTCCGTTTTGGTCGAAGCAAGATGCAATTGTAATAGCTTGTGTTGGTCCAAGCTCGTGATAGTACTTTTTTAAACTAGCAGCTACTTCAGGTGGAATAACTAATCCCTCTTGTAGAGATTGAGGTATAGACTCCATTCCTTCCAGATTCTTTATATTAGTAGTCAGTAAGCTTCTACAAACATACTGAACAATTCCACCAGCAATTTTATCTCTTTGCTCTCTGGTAAGATGCGCATCTATCGGTGTTAGTAATTCTCCAATCTTCTTGAGCGAAACGTAGAAAAGTTGTTCTTTTTCAGCATCATCAAGCATTTTTGTGGCTTCTCGATAAGCGAGAGTTGCCGCAGTATCTGTTTTCCCTTCTACTTTTACAGATCCATTTTGTGCTTCTTCATCAAGTTTTAGATTAAAGATTGCACGTCGTTCTTGAACTTTACCAGGCTCATACTGTGGGAATACAAAGTAGGCAGAAGTAGATCTTTGAGGGGTATTTCTCGCAGTTAGATCAAAGTTTCCAAGATATAAAGATTCAAGATCTCGTCCCCAACCGAAAGGAATAGTGGCTTCAGCACAAAGGTCAAAGAAATTAAAGAAACGTGGATCAACATCAACTTGCTCAGAGTATGGTTTAAGCGTCACTAAAACTGAATTTTTATTATACCTATCAGGCACTAGTAGCAGTGCTACCTGCTCATTTAAATAGAGATGCTCTCTCGGATTTAGCTCTGCATAACGTGGAATGTTTATAAATAAATTACCAATAGACCTTCCAAATATGTCCCCAGGATTAATTAAGGGCTCTCTTCTGCCTGGCTCTGGTTCGTGATCGATTAAGCCAAGAGATATTAAGCGAGATGGATCTGTCGATGAAGATCTTTGTAGTTCGTGAAATCCAGATTCTGCTCTAACAATCTCTCCGAAGGATCTTCGCAAACAACCAACAGTTGTTGAAAATTTATCTAGAGAGAACTCCTGAGCTGCAAGTCGTCCGATCTGTTTTGCCTTACTAGAAAGTAAGGTTAGGTGATTTGAGCGATCAACAAACTCTCCTTCTCCCATCTGTCGCCAAGCCCAATTTATTTCAGGCATCCCAAAGTCTGAGGGAGTTACAGCTGGATAAGCTGCTCGGCTGCTTCGGTCGGATCTCGCAGAGATATCGGAGAGATCGCTTTTTACGATTGAGCTACTACCGACAATTTGTGTGGATCCGTTGCTCATTGAAGTGGGCTGTCTAATTAAAACTCTGCATTAAGTTATGGAAAACTTTGCAACTTTGGTTGCAAGAGACGTTGTTTTAATTTTAGTTAATTAAATCAGTATGTTAAATAAATTAATCAATCGTTTGACTAGTATGTTTCTTTAAACTATAGTCGCGCACTCAAGATTATGAAACCTGACTCAAGATCTGAATTATTAGCAGCAGCTCAGAAGCTTTTTATAGCTAAGGGATACTCGTCTGTTGGTACACGCGAGATTGCAGAGGCTGCTGGAGTCAATCTCTCGTTAATTAAGTATCACTTCGGCTCGAAGGAAGATCTTTTTGTTGAGACAGTAAAGAGTTTAATGGAGCAAGCTGGTGGTTCTTTGGCCACAAGGTTTGGTGAATTACAAATCGATTCCAAGGAGAGAGCTGCGCAGTATTTAGGAGAGATAATCTCTACTATAATATATAGCCATCTCCTTGAGAGCTGTCCTCAACCTTGTCGTGTAATGTTTAGAGAAGTTCTTAGTGATGACGGCGCTAACTCTAGGATGATAGATGAGTTGGTATCAGCAGTAGTAGCAGACTACATACTTCCAACAGATAGCATGATGCGTAAGATCTTAAGAGTGCTTGCACCTGCTATAGATGATCGCGAGATAGATAACATTATTCACAGTATTTTCGGACAATGCTCTTTCTACATAACGCATCGTCCTTTTGTTGAGAAATTACGTGGAAGAAACTTCTCCGAGCGTACTGAGTTCGAAAGCGTACTGTCGCACGTAGTTAGATTTACCCTTCGTGGCATTGATCCTCATATTGGTCAGGAGATTGAGACTCTCGCTGTAAGTGCAGCACTCAATCATGTTCACGAGGTTAAAGTTTAGGGAGTTATTTGATATGAAAAAGAGTGTTCTTTTAGGTCTAGGAATAGTTATCTGCCTTGTTCTTATTTTAGGTGGAGTTAAAGGGTGTCAGATATATAAAGCGATGTCGAATCCTTTTCAGCCTCCCCCAGAAGCTGTTTCGATATCTAAGGCAGAGGTTATTGAGTGGCGTGATTCAACCCAGGCCGTAGGACAGTTCAAAGCTATCATGGGAGCTGACCTTAGGTTTGATGATTCAGGACGAGTTGCAAAGGTAAATATAGATTCTGGAAGTAGTGTTCAGAAAGGTGCCGTTCTTATCGAATTAGACACAGCGATGGAAGAGGCTGAGTTAGATGGTGCGAGAGCTCTTCTAAAGTCTTCTCGTAGTGCATATGAAAGATCGAAGACCTTATTTGCTAAAGAAGCAGCTTCGGTAGCTAAGTTGGAAAGTGATGAGTTCGCTTACCATGACGCTCAAGCAAAAGTTGGAGCAATTGAGGCACGTATTGCTAAAAAGCGTATCGTTGCGCCATTCGACGGAGTTGCTGGTGTGCGTCGTGTTAATATCGGTGAGTATGTAACTTCATCTACAGAAGTAGTTCCAGTCTATCAACTTGGTTCGCTCTACCTAGATTTTTCACTTCCTGAGCGTCAAATGTCACTAATCTCTTTGAAGCATACAGTAGAAGTTAAGGTTGATTCATTTAGTGACCGCGTTTTTACCGGAGTTGTTACTGCAATAGATCCTGCTGTTAATAGCTCAAATAGAAACTTTATGGTGCGCGCTTTGGTTGAGAATAAAGATAATTTATTAAGACCAGGTATGTTTGCATCTGTTTCTATCTTGTCGCCGAATTCTGCAAAGAAGTTGGTTGTTCCAAGCTCTGGAGTTGTTTTTGCTCCTTATGGTGACTCAATATTTGTCGTCGTGCGTGACGCAAATTCCCCTGCGTTATCAGTACGCCAGCAGTTCATTAAGCTTGGTGCTCGACGTGGAGATTTAGTTATCGTTGAAGATGGCCTCAAAGAAGGTGATGAGGTTGTTAACTCTGCTGGTTTCAAATTACGTCCAGGATTGGCCGTAGTGATCGCCGATAGCGTAAGACCAGACGGCAATATTAATCCAAATCCTGAGAATAGATAGGTGATAAAATGAGTAGCTTTACAGACATCTTTATTCGTCGTCCTGTTCTTGCAATCTGTATTAACTTAATAATACTGATTGCTGGTATTCAGGCACTAATGACGCTAAATGTGCGTCAGTATCCGAGAAGTGATCTTGCTATCGTTTCGGTTAAGACAGCTTATGTTGGTGCTAATGCAGATCTCGTTAGAGGTTTCATAACTACCCCACTAGAGCGTGTAATCGCGAGCGCAGATGGTATTGATTATATAGACTCTGCTAGTGAGCAGGGAATGAGCACAATTACAGCTCATTTAAGACTTAACTACGATACTAACGATGCCCTTACTCAGATTCAGGCTAAAGTTGCTCAAGTAAGAAATGATCTTCCTCCGGAAGCTGAAGCGCCAGTTATAAATGTTGAGACAAGCGATAATCGTTTTGCCTCTATGTATCTAAGCTTCTACTCGGATACGTTACAGCAGAATCAGATAACAGATTACTTGATGCGTATTGTTCAGCCTCAGCTATCCTCAATTGCTGGCGTACAAAAAGCTGACATTTTAGGTGCAAGAACATTTGCAATGAGAATCTGGCTAGATTCTCAAAAGATGGCAGCCTATAACTTAAGTCCGTCCGATGTTCAAAGTGCACTAGCACGTAATAACTACCTTGCTGCAATTGGAGAAACCAAGGGTAGTATGGTTAAGGTTAACCTGACAGCAAATACAGATCTTCAATCTGCAGAGCAGTTTAAGAAGTTAGTAGTTAAAAACTCAGATGATACTCTAATCAGATTAGAGGATATTGCAGAGGTTGTGTTAGGTGCTGAAAATTATGATGAAGATGTTCGCTTCTCGGGTGAAACAGCGACCTTTATGGGTATCTGGGTTTTACCAAATGCCAACTCCATCGATGTAATTAAGAGAGTTCGAGATACATTACCTGCAATCGAATCCAGACTTCCAACTGGAATGAAGCTAGGAATTCCTTACGATGCTACTGAGTATATTCGTGATGCTATTAATGAAGTTATAAAAACACTTACTGAAACTATTCTGATTGTTATCGTAGTTATCTTTTTATTCATAGGCTCTGCTCGTTCAGTATTAGTTCCTGTTGTTGCTATTCCGTTATCACTCGTTGGTGGCGCCATAGTTATGTTGGTTTTAGGATTCTCCATCAATCTATTAACTCTATTGGCTATCGTTCTTGCCGTGGGATTAGTAGTCGACGATGCGATCGTTATGCTTGAGAACGTAGAGCGACACGTTGAAGAAGGAATGAAGCCATTTGATGCGGCAATTCAAGCAGCTCGTGAACTTGTAGGTCCAACTATCGCGATGACAATTACACTAGCTACGGTATATGCGCCGATTGGAATTCAGGGTGGATTAACAGGTGTTCTTTTCAGAGAGTTTGCTTTCACACTCGCTGGTGCTGTTGTGATCTCTGGATTCGTTGCTTTAACTCTATCTCCTATGATGTCTTCTAAACTTGTACGTCATAGTGAAAAGAAGAGTAAGCTCAAGACAGTCGTCGATAGTGGATTCCAAAAAATCTCCGGCCTGTATGAGAAGTTGTTAAGGAAAGCATTAAAGTATCGAGATGGAATTATCACTGGTACAGTGTTTTTCTCCTTAATGTTGCCGGTTTTATATACTTTCTCAATGAAAGAGTTGGCGCCTCGTGAAGATCAGGGAATTATATTCTCGATTCTTCAAGCCTCTCCAAACTCTACAACAGAACAGACAGTTCGTTATTCTTCAGAAGTACAGAAAGCTTATGCGTCTTTTCCTGAAAAGCGACAGACTTTCCAGATTACTGGACCAACTTTTGGATTCTCCGGTATGTTGCTGAAACCATGGAGTGAGCGCTCTAGGACAGTACACGAGATTGAGCCAGAAGCTTGGGGCAAGATGTCTACTATTCCCGGTGTAAGAATGATTGTGACAACACCATCTTCTCTCCCTGGCGGAAGTGACTTCCCTATTGAGTTTGTTCTTTCTGCTCCTGTTGATCCTTTAGAGATTAATCAATTCGCACAGCAGTTAGTTGGAAAAGCTTTCCAGAGCGGAAAGTTTATGTTTGCTGATTCGAATTTAAAGTTCGACCTACCTGAAACAAAGGTAATTATTGACCATGATAAAGTTTCAGCTCTTGGATTAGATCTGTCACAAGTTGGCAATGATCTTGGGGTTGCGACGGGTGGAAATTACGTCAACAGGTTTAATATTCAGGGAAGAAGCTACAAAGTTATTCCTCAATTAGAGCGTGTTGGACGACTCAATCCAGAGCAGCTTGAAGAGATCTATATTAAAGGACCAAATGGTTCTCCAATTCAGCTCTCAACGATAGCAACTTTGGAAAATAGAACTGTTCCTCGTCAGCTTCTTCGTTTCCAGCAGTTAAACTCAGCGACAATTCAGGGAGCCATTGTTCCTGGTGTAAGTATCGATCAAGGACTAAAAGTGCTTGAGGATGCTGCTAAAGAGATATTACCAGCTGGTTATGTAGTTGATTATGCAGGTGAGTCTAGACAGTTAAGAAAAGAGCAGAATGCATTACTATATACATTGATATTCGCTCTTGTACTTATCTTTCTTGTTCTTGCTTCACAGTTCGAGAGCTTTAGGGATCCGCTAATAATCTTAGTCGGGTCTGTTCCAATTGCTCTAGCCGCGGCGATGATATTTGTATTCTTAGGAGCCACAACTCTTAATATCTACTCTCAGGTAGGTCTAGTTACTCTTGTTGGTTTGGTTTCTAAGAATGGAATCTTAATCGTAG
Organism: uncultured Bdellovibrionales bacterium; assembly: GCA_964612045.1. Lineage (GTDB taxonomy): Bacteria > Bdellovibrionota_C > UBA2361 > UBA2361 > UBA2361 > CAZTER01. The sequence continues at coordinate 989 of CAZTER010000022.1, read as the reverse complement.
AATTTGCAAATAAGTTACGAGAACAAGGAATTGGAAAGTTAGAAGCAGTCATTGAGGCCTGTGTTACAAGATTACGTCCAATCTTAATGACATCAGTAGCAACAGTTGTTGGTCATTTTCCTCTTATCCTTGCAAGTGGAGCTGGTGCTGGTGCAAGAAATAGTATTGGTTGGGTGCTAGTAACTGGAATGATAATCGGTACTCTTCTTACACTACTTGTAGTTCCTTCAATTTATCTTTTAGTTGCGTCCGATCGTTCTGGAGAACATCATGAAGCGTAGTAATTTAGAAATAACCAAGAGATCTTTACTCTCAGTATGTGCAGCAGTGCTTGTTTCTGCTTGTGCTGTTGGTCCTGACTATACAGAGCTTGCACCTGAGATCCCAGAAAGATTCAATTCTGACCAGGAAGAGCTTAAACCTCTAGATATAGCGCTTGATTGGTGGAAGTGTTTCCAGGATCAGGACATCGAAGAGTTAGTAAAAGCTGCTATTGAAAACAATAACTCTATCAAGGTTGCTGTTGCACGTCTTGAACAGAGTAGAGCGAGTAGAAAAGAGAATTTCTTAGGTTTATTTCCTGAAGGAGATGTAACTGCTACTTCTGTGAAATTTAGAAATAGTAATCAAGGTCAGTTCTCAGGATTCGGTAACGGCAATAAAGAACAGGAGTATTCAAGCGTTTCTGCAAGTGCAAGTTGGGAAATTGATCTCTTCGGTAGAATCCGTAGAAAGATAGAGAACGCTAGCGCAAAAGAGGCTGAATCTGAATTTAATCTCGATGATGTTAGACGAATAATTATCGCTGATACTATTCAGCAATATTTAATGATGCGTGGCGCTCAATCTAGACTAGCTGTGGCTCGTGGAAATTTAGATCTCCAAAGATCTACAAGTGATATTACTCAGTCTCTTACTGTCGGTGGAGAGTTATCTAACTTTGATTACCAGAGAACTCTTGCTCAGTTAAAGGTAACTGAGGCAGAGAT
>CAZTER010000021.1:0-12422 GCA_964612045.1 uncultured Bdellovibrionales bacterium | reverse complement strand
ATGGCTTCAGTTCTTCTTTTAGGAGGCGTGCAGCTTATCGTTCTTGGAATTATTGGAGAGTATGTGGGAAGAATCTTTGAGCAGGGACAGAATAGACCATTATACCTAGTCCAATATATTAAAGGTCAGCCATTAGGTGATCCTTCAAAGAGATGATTATGTCTAAAAAGATAGCTGTTATTGGTGGTGGATATACTGGGCTTTCTGCTGCGTTTGATCTTTGTAATGCAGGTTTTGATGTTACTGTTTATGAAAGAGATCCAGAGGTTGGTGGATTAGCTGGTACATTTGAAGTTGCTCCAGGTATTAAGCTCGAGAGATTTTATCACCATTGGTTCGCATCAGATCGACATATTCTCGATTGGTTAAAAGAGTTGGGGCTGGGAGATAATATTCAGTTTGCTCCTACAAATACCGGACTGTTCTATGCAAACTCAATTTTTAGACTAGCCTCACCATTAGATCTATTAAGGTTTCATCCACTTCCTCTAATCGATCGTATTAGAACCGGACTTATGGTGTTAGCAGCGCGCAAAATTAATGATTGGCGAACTCTTGAGAAGATCTCAGCAGAGGAGTGGATTATTAAGTATGCTGGCAGAAAGAGTTACGAAGTAATCTGGAAGCCGCTTCTTCAAGGGAAGTTTGGATGTGAAGCTCCTAACATATCCGCAGTTTGGTTCTGGAATAAGTTAAAGCTGCGTGGAAGTAGTCGAGGTAAGCATGGTGGTGAGGTATTGGCTTATTACAAAGGGAGTTTTGGTGCAGCAACAGCAGCTATTAGCGCTAGTTTAATTAAGTCAGGAGTTAAGATTCATTGCTCAACACCAGTAGACCAGATCTTGGTAGATGGTGGAAAAGTTAAAGGGGTCAGAGTAAACGGAGTAGAGGAGAGATATGATAGTGTCCTTGCAACGGCGCCTCTCCCGCACTTTCTAAATATGACGCCAAGTCTTCCCTCGGATTATCACGAAAGATATTCGAAGGTGAGATTTCTTGGAAATGTTTGTCTAGTTTTAGTTCTTAACCGTAGTTTGTCATCCACCTATTGGTTGAACGTTGCAGATCCAAGCTTCCCTTATGTAGGGATAATCGAGCACACTAATTTCGATGATCCATCTCATTATGGAGGACGACATATCGCTTACCTCTCAAAGTATCTTCCAACTTCTGAAGCTCAGTTTAAGATGAATGATGAAGAATTGTTCTCCTATTCTTTGCCGTATATTCAGAAACTTTTTCCAGAGTTCTCTGCTGAATGGATTGAGCGTTATTTTGTTTGGCGAGCTTCTTATAGTCAGCCAGTCATAACTAAGGAATATTCATCCTTTATCCCCGATGAGATAACGCCCATAGATGGCTTGTTTCTTTCTACGATGAGCCAGGTTTATCCAGAAGATCGTGGCACTAGTTATGCTGTTCGGCATGGTAGATCAGTCGCCAGAAAGATAATTGAACGTTCCTAGCTGTCAGCTCAATTGCTACGTCTGGTAATGTAAGAAAGACATAGGCTATTACAGTTAAGCAACCCCTGATTGGGGTATTTGTAATGTGTTATCTCGATGTCCAGAATAGACACTGCTTAAGACTACTTAAAAATAAAGTATGTTTAATGCTTTATTAAAATAACGCGTAAATAAACGGCGAAAGAGCTGAACCGCTTGTCATAACGAGGAGTGCGCCAAGTAGCATGAAAACTAAAACCATCGGAACTAACCACCAAGCTTTTCTTTCCCATAAAAGTGCAAGCAACTGACGAATAGTGGATGATCGAGCCATGGTGTTAACCTATTTAGTATCGGTTTTAGTTTAAGCCGCAACCTTGTCTTGATTGTCTTGGCTTTCGATAATTCGATCAACCTCTTCAATTAGAGAGCCAATCGCATATGCCCAACAATACTGTCCAGCACGGCGCCCAGTCAATGCCTCAGCTATGTCGCCTTTATCTTCGATTCTATGCTTTAGGAATAACTGCTTGCCATCTGTGAGCAATATCATGTCAGCTGGATTCTTGTGCAGCTTAGGTAGTCTCTTCCTTAGGTAATCAATACCTCTTCTGAAACGATTAACCGGGAGACCTTCTCTCTTCATTCTAAAAAGCCAGCAGAGCAGAATAAGATCTGCGTATGAATATTTTTGCCTGCCCCTAATAAGCAACTTGCCTGTAGCAGGAACCAAGTTGGTACGGGAGTAATAATTTAGGAGAGCCAACCCGATCTTTTCGGTGCCACCTGTGAGAGATCTTAAGATTGCCTGAACATCCTTGGCCGAAAACTCGCGATCGAGGAAAGAAACGCTCATGAAAACTTACACCTTAAAACTATACAGCCTGCACTAAACCTTCTTGAATCAAGAAGGTAGTGTGCATTTCAAAAACCGTCAATCCACAATTTATCAACAGCTAGAAACTCAGGGGTGGAATAGCGGTCTTCTAGGCGCTCCTTTAAACATTTTAAAGTAACTCTCAATCTCAATCCAGCTGTTTGCTAGATTTGTTATGTTGAAGTTTCAAATCCCTAAGATACTTAGGGATTTGTCTTGAAACTTATCTAGTCTAACAATATTTTAGTAGCATGAATCTACCTTCAGTTGAGTTGTTAAATAAGTTTGCAATCGATGGCGAATTACTTGGAGTCGAGAGCTTAAAGCGTGGTCATATTAATGATACCTTTGTTTCTATGTGGCGAGGCAGGCAGGGAGTGTCACGCTATGTGCATCAAAGAGTAAATAAGAATGTATTTCCAGATCCTGAATTGGTGATGCGCAATATAGTTGTTGTGACAGATCATCTGGCAACGAAGTTGGGTCGAGGTATCTCTGATCCTGATACAGAGGATTGTGCTCTAACTCTTGTGCTAGCAAAAAATGGAGAACCTTGGGTAATCGATCCTTCTGGAGAGTACTGGAGGACATATCCATTTATAGATCGTACTAGATGTGTGGATGTTTGTTCCTCTCCAAGTATTGCATTTGAAGCAGGAGCTGCTTTCGGAAGATTTTTAAATCAGGTTAGTGATATCCCATCGGAGATGTTGCGAGAGCCGATCTATAGATTCCAAGACTCGACCTATCGCTTTGAGCAACTAGAAGAGGCGATAGCTCTCGATCCAATTAGTCGAGTTGATGAAGTACAGGAGGAGGTGAACTTCGCAAAAAGTTTCCTTGAGTTTGTCCAGGAGATTAAACAGGGAGAGAGTAGGGGTGATATAGTGCGTAGAATTACTCACGGGGACCCCAAAATTAATAATGTGTTGCTTAGTGAGCTCACTGGTCGTGGCGTATGTATCGTTGATCTTGATACATGCATGCCTGGAACTATTGTTTATGACTTCGGCGATCTCTGCAGAACTAGCTCTATTAGGGCGGCAGAGGACGAGAAAGATCTCTCCTTAGTTAAAGTAGATCTTGATCTGTTTGCTGGAGTTGCTGAGGGGTTCTTGCCTAATGTTGCCTCCACATTGTCTGATTTTGAGAGAGAAGTACTCTATTTAGCTCCGCGGTTATTAACCCTGACAATTGGCGTAAGGTTCTTAACTGATTACATAAATGGCGATAAATATTTCCGTATTCATCATCCGACACACAATTTGGATCGAGCTCGCACGCAATTTCAAGGGGTTAGGTCTATGTGTCAGCAGGGCAAGGAGATGCAGGAGGTAGTTAGATCTACCCTGCAACGGTTGTAATCCTGGCTTGTACGGGATACTATCCGCCGAAGTTTTTTCATTGGAAATTGCGATGTTCTCTCTCTCTTTTCGCTCCGTTTGTATAGAAGCTATTGGTATTAACAAGCCTCCTCATGAGGTTTCGTCTCTTCAGATTGAAGAGCGACTCTCTCCGCTTTATGAAAAGCTCGGTATTCCTTTCGGAACATTGGAGAGGATGAGCGGCGTGAAATCAAGATTCTTTTGGGATGATGATGTTCTCCCAAGTCAGGTTGGTTTAGGAGCTGTCGAAACAGCTTTAAGTCAGTGCGATATTAAACCAAGTGAAGTAGGCGCTCTTTTTAGCTGTTCAGTATCTAGAGACTGTTTTGAGCCTGCCACTGCTGCTTTGATTCATGGGAAATTAGGTTTACGAGAAGATACAATTGCATTTGATATATCAAATGCCTGTGTTGGTTTCTCGAATGGCCTTGGGATGGCAGCAAATTTAATTGAATCTGGTGTTATTGAGTGTGCGGTTGTTGTTTCTGGAGAGACAGTTTCCCGTATGGTTGATGCCGGAATAAAGAGAGCGCTAGCTACTCCAGATATGGATCGAGATACTCTCTTAGCATTCCTACCAACTGTTACATTAGGTTCAGGAGCAGTCGCTTATGTGCTCTGTCATGAGAAGCGTTCAAAGAGTAAGCATTATCTCTCAAGAATGATTAGCCGATGTGCTTCTCAGTTTAATGATCTTTGTGTTGGTAATGGAGATTTCTGTTCTACTCAAAAAGAAGATTACCAGCCATTTATGGTTACAGATGCGCCAAAACTAATTGCATCTGCTGCTACTACCGGTGCTCGAGCATGGGGAGACCTATCTTCATCACTAGGTTGGACTGCCGATGACGTTAATCATGTTGTTTGTCATCAGGTAGGAAAACAGGTTAATGACGCTTTCTACCGTACTGTCGGATTAGATCGTGCTAAAGAGTTCGCGATCTATCCTACACACGGGAACTTAGTTTCTGCGGCGATGCCGACTGCTTTTGGTTTGGCAGTTGATGGCCGGCAGATTCGCAAGGGAGACAAGGTAGTTTTGATGGGGTACGGCAGTGGTCTAAATGCCGTCTTTACCGCGATTGTTTGGTAAGATTGGATAGTTTGGTAAAAGTGCTGTGACGCAAGATATATCCTCCGCTGATCTGGCGGTCGTTCGCAAATTGCTTCCGTATGAATCGAAGTACGCCACCGTTGGTGGTCGTTTTAAGATGCACTACTACGACGAAGGAAGTGGTCCAGTCGTAGTGCTTTTGCATGGAAATCCAACTTGGTCATTTTTCTACCGTAACTTAATCGAAGATCTTCGAGTTGATCACCGAGTTATTGCTCCAGATCATGTCGGCTGTGGATTGTCAGAACGTCCAGAAGACGCACATTTTAAAGCAGTAGATAGAGTTAATCATCTTGATGATCTTTTAAATCAACTTGGAATTAATCAGTTTTCACTCGTAATGCACGATTGGGGCGGCGCCATCGGGACTTCGTTAGCAATTCGTCGAGTTTCACAGATAGTACGTCTTGTATATCTAAATACAACATTAACTGAAGTTGAGAGTTTGCCCGGAATCATCAAGCGGGCACATATGCCTGTGATAGGAAAATTCCTGACAAAGATAACGAAGAATTTCTTAAATTTAATGGTGGAATTCGGAGTAGCAAAGCGTCTGCCATACGATGTTCGCCAGGGATATCTTCTTCCTTATAGAACCATCTCTAGAAGGACTGCGATCTGGGATTTTGTAGCTGATATCCCATTTGAATCTACTCATCCAAGTTATCCTGAAATGATGACCATAGCTGAGGGATTGCCGGAGTTATCTAATAAGGCAGAGACATTAATCCTGTGGGGATTGAGGGATCCATGCTTTCACAAAGAGATGTTAAGTAAGGTAGCAGGTCATTTTCCAAAAGCGCGTGTAGTTGAGATGCCGGATGCTTCTCATCTTGTCTTAGAAGATAAGCCAGAGATCGTTATTCCTGAGATTAGAGCTTTTTTAACAGAGCAACCTGCTCCTAATACTTGTTCAACTGAAGAACAGGATGGAGAGATTAATTATCTCTATTCTTCATTTAAAGAACACGCCAAGAGTCGTGGTTTTCAGGATGCAGTAATAATTCCAGAGGTTACCTCGCGAGGTATCCGTTATTCACATACTACTTATAATCAGTTGTACACACTTGTTTGTCAGTATGAGAGAGGACTTTCTCAGTTTGGTCTGCGCGCAGGCGATCGTGTTTTAATGCTAGTTCCTCCTGGAGTTGAATTTTTGGCGTTGGCCTATGCAGTAATGGGTAGAGGCGCAACTCCGGTATTTGTTGATCCTGGAGTAGGAAGATCTCGATTAATGCGATGCATTGCTGATGCAAGCCCAGATGTACTAATCGGAGTTCCTAAAGCTCACCTCTTAAGATTATTTAAGAAGAAATTATTTCCACGATTAAGACTATCGGTTTTTGCAGCAGAGACTCCATTTTTGCCTATTGTAAATTTAAATCTTCTTAAGAAGTTTTCTTCTGTCGAGTTGCCAGATGCAAAAACTACATCTCCAAGTATGGTAGCATTTACTTCAGGTGCTACTGGAACGCCCAAAGGAGTTGTTTTTACTAACAAGATGCTGACCGCTCAACTTAAGATCTTTAAAGATCAGTTTGAGTTTGAGCCTGGAAGAAGGTCTCTCCCATTACTTCCGATCTTCTCAATCTTTGATATTGCAATGGGTGTTTCTTCAGTAGTTCCACCATTAAATCCAAGTCGACCATTAGATTTAGATCCTAAAGTTATTGAGAGAGTAATCTCTGAACTTGGCATCGCTTATTCATTTGGCTCTCCAACTCTATGGAAAAAGATCTCAGATTATTGCCTACGCGGTCGAGTTCAACTTCCGACAATTCGACATATCTTATTGGCAGGAGCACCTGTTCCGGACGCAGTTCTATCTAGAGTTCAAGATCTACTTCCTTCCGGAGAAGCACGAACTCCTTATGGTGCGACAGAAGCGTTGCCTGTTACAGCTGTTAGGTCTCGCGATATAATCGATCGGCAGGTCGTAAAGGCTAGATCTGGAGAGCAGGGAACCTTCGTCGGATCTCCAGTTGTTGGTGTCCAGATTAAGATTATTGAGAGCAATAATAAGATTATCTCTAATTTAAATGAGGCGAGAGAGCTTGAACAGTTGGAGATAGGAGAGATTATTGTTCAAGGAGATAATGTCTCTGAATCATACATTAGTCGACCAGATGCAAATAAGATTGGAAAGATCCGAGACGGCGAGAAAGTTTGGCATCGGATGGGAGATGTTGGGTATCTAGATAGCGCAGGAAACTTATATTTCTGTGGTCGTAAGGCGCATGTTGTTTCAATTGGAAGTGGGGTTAAATATTCAGTCCCGGTCGAAAGAATATTTAATAAACATCCTAAAGTTCGTCGTTCAGCCTTGGTTTCTATCGAGGATGGAGCTTGTGCTGGTATAGCGATTGAGCCAGAGCCAGATTCATTCCCAAGCACCTCAGAGAGTAAGCGAGAGTTTTTAAATGAACTTGAGATACTTGGTGCTGATGATCCAGTAAGTGCTGATATTAAGAGATTCTTCTTTCATCCATCCTTTCCGGTAGATTCTAGGCATAATGCCAAGATATTTCGTGAACAGTTGAGCGCTTGGGCGACTGAAATCGTTAGAGAGGAGAAGCGCCAAGGGGGATCAGCTAGTGAGTAAGAGAGCTATTGTGGTCGGTTCTTCCGGTTTCTTAGGGAAGGCACTGGCTTTTAAGTTAACTGATTTAGGATTTCAGGTAACTGGGGTAGCTCGCCGCCGCAACCAAGAATTGGATAAGTGGGGAGTCAACCAAGTTCAGGTTGATATTGGAGAAAGCAACAATAATCTTTCAGATATATTCTCTGGTAGCGAAGTTGTTTTTCATACTGCGGCTAAGGTTTCAATGTGGGGAGACCCAGCAGAGTTTGAAAGGATAAATGTTGGAGGTACAGAGAGGATATTAGAGTCAGCTCGGAAAGCAGGAGTGCCGCACCTCGTTTATACTAGCTCTCCAAGTGTGATTGCTTCAGGGGCAGATTTAAACGGAGTTAATGAGAGTATCCCTTATCCAATAAGTTATGAAGCTGAGTATCCAAGGACAAAGGCCTATGCAGAAAGATTGGTCTTATCTGCTCATAATAATGGGATAAAGACGATTTCTCTCCGACCACATTTGATATTCGGCAGAGGGGATACTAATCTAATACCCAAAATCTTAGAGAGAGCCTCTCAAAAGAGGATGATTCGAATCGGAAATGGGAAGAATCTCTCAGATTTCTGTTGGATTGATGATTGCGTAGCTGCTCATATTCAAGCTTATGAGGTATTAAAGACGAATCCGGAGATCGGTGGTAAACCGTATTTCATAAGTCAGGGAGATCCTGTTCCTCTATGGTGGTTCGTTGATCGAGTTCTGGAGTTAAACGGAATGGCTAAGGTTACGCGCTCTATTCCAACTTGTGTTGCTCACTTGGTGGCGTATGGAGCTGAGCTTATCGCTCGTTTGAAGAGAGATGGAAAAGAACCGTTTCTTACCAGATTTTTAGTGTCTGAGATGGCGACAAATCATTATTTTGATATCTCTGCCGCTCGAGATGCTTTTAGATATACGCCTTCGTGTTCAGTTGCGCAGGCTTTAGAAAAAACCTTTGGAAGATAATTGATTAGGATACTTTATGAAGAATACCTCAAAGAATGAAACACTAAGAAATATCGCGATTATTGCGCACGTTGACCATGGTAAAACAACTCTAGTTGACCATCTGTTCCGACAGAGCGGAACTTTTCGCGCTAACCAAGATGTTGCAGAGCGCGTCATGGATAGCATGGATTTGGAGCGAGAAAAGGGAATCACTATCGCTGCCAAGAACTGTGCCGTTCAATGGAAAGATGTAAAGATTAATATCCTTGATACCCCAGGACACGCAGATTTTGGTGGTGAAGTTGAACGTGCACTGATGATGGTACAAGGTGCTATCTTACTAGTGGACTCATCAGAAGGCCCTCTTCCTCAAACACGTTTCGTTTTGAGTAAGGCTTTCCAGGCAGGATTAAAAGTTATCCTAGTCGTCAACAAAATCGATCGAAAAGATGCTAGACCAAAAGAGGTTTTAGATGAAATTTACGAACTTTTCTTTGATCTTGATGCTAACGAAGGACAGATAGATTTCCCAATTCTATATGCTATTGGTCGAGAGGGAATTGCTCAAAATACCCTAGAAGAGAAGGGAACCAATTTAGCTCCGTTGTTTGATGCCATCGTAGAGCATATTCCACCGCCATCATACTCGGAGTCAGAGCCTTTCCAGATGCAGGTTCTAAATCTTGGATACTCTGAATTTTTAGGACGATTAGCGATTGGGCCGGTTGTTCAAGGTACAGTTAAAAAGAATGAAAAGTTAGTTTGTATCGGAAGTGATGGAGTTCCAAGACCACTGCGCGTTACGAAGATTCAGGTTTATCAAGGAATATCTTTCGCTGAAGTAGATCAAGCAACTCCTGGAGAGATAGTAATTATGTCCGGTATGGAAGATGTTTCTATCGGAGACACTATCTGTCACGCAGAGAATCCTAAACAACTTCCAAGAGTAACTGTAGATGAGCCAACCATCTCTATGACATTTACTATTAATACCTCTCCGTTGAGCGGTCGAGAAGGTAAGCTAGTTCAGTCTCAAAGAATTGAAGAGAGATTACTAAAGGAAACCTTACATAACGTGGCGCTTCGCGTAGAAAAAACTGCAGATGCAGATTCTTTTACGGTTAAGGGTCGAGGCGAATTCCAGATGGCTATCCTGATCGAAACTATGCGACGAGAGGGATTTGAATTGGCTGTTGGAAGACCTCAGGTAATTCTCAAAGAGGAAAATGGTGTAACTCTTGAGCCGATTGAGCACCTCTGCATTGACTGTGATGAGCAATTTATCGGCGCTGTTACTCAGAAGTTAGCAGCTCGTAAAGGTCGCATGGTTAACTTAGTTAATCATGGAACCACAGGGAGAGCGAGAATCGAGTTTTCAGTACCTTCACGTGGATTGATCGGTTACCGTAACGAGTTCTTAACTGATACTCGTGGTACTGGTCTTATGAACTCATACCTATCTGGATATGAAGAGTATCGAGGTGAGATTATTTCTCGCGTTAACGGTTCTCTCGTTTCCGATCGAGAGGGAGAAGCTATCCCTTACGCATTGTTCCATCTTGAGCCAAGAGGACAGATGTTTGTTTGCCCTGGCGATGCTGTTTATGAAGGAATGGTTATTGGTGAGCATAATCGTGATAACGATTTAAATGTAAACCCATGTAAGGAAAAGAAACTATCTAACATGCGTGCTGCTGGAAAGGATGAGAACATAATTCTTACTCCAGTAACCCCAATGACACTTGAGCGAGCAATTGAGTTTATTAGGGATGATGAGTTGGTAGAGATTACTCCTAAGTCAGTAAGAGTTAGAAAGAAGATCTTGCCAGCAAATAAGCGTTAATTGATATGGGTGCGATCTCAGTTAGTTCTGCTGAGTTTAGGTTTGGCTCCGACCTGGTTGATAAACTACCTAGGGTGCAAACTATTGAGATCGCTTTTATCGGCCGTTCTAATGCCGGTAAATCAACCTTAATTAATAAAATTACAGGAAAAAGTGGATTAGCTCACGCGAGCTCCACTCCTGGTAAGACAAGAGCAATTAATATATTTGAAGTAAAGTTATCCCTCCCAAAGCATAAGAGTAAGGGGCTTTTTCTCGCAGATCTTCCAGGATATGGTTTTGCGAAGATATCTAAGAGAGAGCGTGAAAAGTTAAATCTACTCACATTAGATTATATCTCTTCTCGAGTAGGTTTAGTTGCCGTTGCGTTGTTGTGTGATTGCCGTCGTAAGCCAGATAGAGATGATCTTGCAGCTAGAGATATAATCTCAGAACGTGGTGCATATCCATTAATTGTAGCTACCAAAAGTGACACTTTGAACCAAAAAGATAAGCACGCAGCACTGACAGGAATGGCTAAGGGATTTAATCTAGAGGTTGGAGATCTGTTTGTTGCTCCAGGAGAAGCTTTGCGATGTCGTGATGAATTTTGGGAGAGAGCAGTTCCACTTTTTGGAGAATAGCTATGCTTTGGGGAGTAGATCTGGGGGGTACTAAGATAGAGATCTGTGTACTTGAATCAAACGATGCTCGATCTACTATTATAAGAGAGCGAGTACATACACCGCAGACTGATGGATATGATGCAATCCTTTCTGCAATAGCCTCACTAGTTAAGCAAACATCAGATAAATTAGGAGTTAATCCGACCAAGATAGGATTTGGGACTCCTGGAGTTTTGGATCCTATTACGCAAAATCTCAAAAATAGTAATACGCAGTGTTTGAACGGCAAACCTTTATTAGCAGATCTAAGGAAGCTTTTAGGGTGCGATATTCGCATTGCAAATGATGCAAACTGTTCTGCACTTGCAGAAGCCACAATGGGGGCTGGGAAAGGGGCTAAAGTTGTTTTCGGTGTAATTCTCGGAACTGGAGTCGGTGGTGGTGTTGTTATTAATGGGGAAGTCCTTCATGGACGACAAGGTGTTGCTGGAGAGTGGGGGCATAATGTTTTAGAGTTTGGAGGAAAACCTTGCTATTGCGGAAAGTCTGGATGCGTAGAGATGTGTATTTCTGGTCCAGCTTTAGAGGAGTATTTTTTTAAGAAATCAGGAGAAGCGTTACCTTTAAACGAGATAGTTGCCAGAGCAAGGGCTGGCAAAGATCTTGTCGCTATAGAAACGATCGAGCGACTTATTGATCTATTTGGACGAGCGATCGCAGTAGTGATTAATATTGTGGATCCAGATCTAATCGTTCTTGCTGGCGGAGTAAGCAATATCGATGAGCTTTATACTAAAGGAGTAGAGAGCGCTAAAAAGTCTGTTTTTAATCCGACTCCTGATATTCAAATTGTAAAAAACTTATTGGGAGATTCTGCCGGAGTATTCGGAGCAGCATGTCTGTTTAAAATTTAAACAAATAGACATTGTAAGAATAAGGCTCTTTTATATCTCTTATTTGCTCAATAAATTAGCTATAAATTAAGCGTCGTTAAGACTGCTAAAACTACCTTATAGGTTGTTTCCTAGTGCGGCTTCTGGAATGTTGCTCATCCCACCTTTAGTAGTTGCAACTATTCCGCCGATCTTATTGCCGAATTCACAAGCTGTATCAAGTGTTGCGCCTTTGATGTACTGAGTAAGAAATCCTGCAGAGAATGCATCGCCAGAGCCAATAGTATCTACAACATTTACCTTTCTTCCTGGAACATCAACTTCTTGCCCGGACTTAGACATAGCAAAGACTCCTCGCTCTGCACGGGTAATTAAGCAGCAATCAAGAGAGTACTGCTCAATGATCTTTCTTGAGAAATCCTGAATTGATTCTGTATTCAAACTTAACAACTCATTAACGACCCTTACTTCGTCGTCATTTAACTTTAAAATAGTGGCTGCTTTTAAGGAGCTCTGGATTGTTTCAACTGAGAAGCAATCTTTTCTTAGATTTATATCAAGGAACTTTATAGCGTTTGGCGCTTCGCTAAGAAGAGACTCGAGAGTTTTACGAGACTGATCTGCGCGTTGTACTAAAGTTCCAAAGCAGATTACGGTTGCGTCTCGCGCTGCTTTTACGAGATCTGATGTGGGCTCG
>CAZTER010000020.1:0-12517 GCA_964612045.1 uncultured Bdellovibrionales bacterium | reverse complement strand
TTTAAAAAGTGGTTTTTCTGCTCAACCCAGGGCTGAAATCATGGATACGGGAAACGTAGGGGCACGGCATGCCGTGCCCGCAGGGAGAAATTGATGATAGGCAAGCGGCTTTTTCAACACCCACATGCCGTGCCCACAGCGAGAAGCTGATGATATGCAATTAGCTTTTTTTAGGGGATTAAAGTCTACGATTTGAAAGAAATAACTCTTAATTTTGGTTCTTCAATCTGCCCTATCTAAAAACTCATATTTACTACTGCAACTTTTATTATAAATACACGATAAACAATGGCTTGAGGACTAAAGACCCCCCACTCCAGCTCGATCTTTAATTATGCTAGCTATAAATTTCTATGTTCACGCTTTATATCAACGGACTCTAAAACTTTCTTCCCTCCCTTGGAGCGGGGACTTTAGTCCCCGAAGTAATACACTTCGCGCAGCACCCAAAGAAAGTTGCTCTTTCATAATAAGTACGACAGCACTACAAAGTACTAAGATTTATCTCTTATCAAATAACTTTTCGACTGCAAGCTTAAACCGATCATAGCTAAGCTCACTTACCCGCTGCTTCCCTCTTGTTATAAGGTCACGACGAAGCTGTGTATCTGAACCAACTTCAAAAACTAGCTCTGCTATCTCATTATGTCGCTTCTCATTAAAGATGATTCCACCGTCTCCAACAGTATCCGGAAGAGCTGAGGAGTTAAACGCCACTACTGGCATTCCGAAATACATCGCTTCTATAACTGGAACACAGAAACCTTCGTGTTCACTCATACAGAGATAGAGACTACCAGCCTCATAAAGAGCACGTAACTCACTATCTGCCATACAACCACAGAAATTAACTGAGTCTTCTAAGGAAAGTTCATGAACTAATCTCTTGAGCGAGAAGGAGTAGAGCTCTGTATCTATATCTATTCCAGGAAGCCAAAGACGGGCATTCTTATCGATAAAATGACGGAGAAAATAAAAAACTTTAATAACATCTTCAATGCATTTGTTCGGAGCTATTCTTCCGATATGTACCAGGTTAATTCCAGGCTGGGATCTTAGTATTCCCAAGATCCCTGGATTAGCTGGTTCACTCCAACGTGCAGGATCCACTGGCAACTCCAAGACCGCGCTTGAGAAACCAAATTTAGCTAACTCTCCAGCATTAAACTTAGAATCTGATATTAACCGATCCGATATCTGACAGAGCTCTGGCAACTCACTCATTCCACTTTCTATGTCAGCTACTATTCTTGGATTAACCCCATAGAACCACTTCGGTGGAGTAAGGTTATGATAGATCAATGTGCGCTTATATCCCGTTAATTCACGGTAGAGTTTATTTAATGGAGATCCTAAAGAATAATGCAGGATAACCTCTCCTTGCTGATCTTTCCTTAACTCCTGATAATTACGAACTCCATACTCTTGAGCTCGTGCTTTATAATGTGGATGAACATTTATCGCGTAAATCTCACTGACAAAACCTAACTCCCGCAATGCACGCTGCATCGCAATCGTCTCTCCAGAGATTGCATCGCCATAACTTAAGGTATGAATGAGTTGATGAACGATATTCTGCGTCATAGAAGCTCAGCAAATCCCTCTCTTAACCGAGAGAAAGTGAAGACACCAACACATACCGAGATTGCTGCTACAATGACAAGATAAAATAAGGTTGTCAGACTTGGAAAAGCTCCATCCATTATAACGGAGTGAAATGCTGAAATCGTTACAGCAACTGGATTAAGGTCTAGGGTAAAACGGAACCGCTCTGGAACACTCGATACTGGATAGACAATCGGACAGAGAAAGAACAGGAATGTTAATATATTCCCCAAGATATGCTGCACATCCCGATAGCGAACATTTATCGAACTAAGGACTAAAACTAACCCATAAATGGTAAGCCCTGAGAGCGCTACTAGGACCGGAATCAGCAGCAGGCTCAGATGAAAACCCATCCCTGCAATCAACATAAAAATAAATAGAATAGGAAGAGAGAGGAGAAAGTTTATAAGAGTACTAATCACTGAAACCGCTGGTAAGATCTGAGCTGGAAACATCGACTTGGTTATCAGATGTCCACTAGAAACGATCGACGAAGTTCCCTCTGAAGTTGCCCCAGTGAACCAAATCCATGGTAGTAAACCGGCAAATACAAAGATTGAATAGTTCTCTAGCCCATCAAACCTTATGTAGAATCGAAATACTAAGGTGTAAACTGCCATCAATCCTAAAGGGTTCAATAGACTCCACAGGAAACCAAGCACCGATCCACGATATCGTGCTGTTAGATGTCTAACTACCAAAGCTGATAAAAGAGCTCTAAATCTCCAGATCTGTTGAAAATGCGTTAAAATCATGACTCTTTAAAGCCCCACTCACTCTCCGGAGAGAAAACGCCAACTCGAGATCTTTCCGACCTCACAGCAAATTTAACAAAACCCTTTCGATAGTCATATGGATATCCATCAAAACGATGTACGGCTATATCCATAACATAACGCCCTTCAAGTAAGGCTAACCGATTAATCTTGTAATTAATGACACCGGTGTTGCCTTCAATCCCTACTTTAATCTGATCTATCTGAGTATTAGTTCCATGAACTAAGATTCCATCACCACGGGTTACTCCGATACCAAAAACGAGATCTACTCCACCATCAACCTCATTCTTCCTCTGCAAAATCAAAGGATCGTTTACTGTATAGTGGATCTCTACATCAACACTATCATCAGTATGAAAGAGATGGTGAGACTCCCCTTGCTGATTTTTAAGTTCAACTTTGGAGATCTCTATCTCTCTACTTCCCCAACGCTCAGCAGCGACAGAGATACCTGATTCTTTAACATCGGTCTCGGAAGACGAAGATTGGCTTAATGAAGGCTGCTCAGAAGCGATCTCTTGCTCTTCTCCCTTTTCAAGGAACTCACGATAATGATCGATTACTCTACGTGGATCTCCACGATCTTTTACCTTTCCTTCATGTAGCCAGATAACTTCATCACACCATCTTTCGATTGCATCTAAATCATGACTGACTAGAAGTAATGTCTTACCTTCGCGCCTAAGTTCAGAGACCCTCTCTTTGCACCGTCTAACAAAAGCAGCGTCCCCTACAGCTAGAACTTCATCAACTAATAAAACATCAGGGTCGGAATGAACTGCCAAACTAAAACCAAGTCGCATGAACATTCCAGAGGAGTAAGTTCTAACTGGATCGTCGATTACCTTCTCTAATCCAGCGAAATCAACAATCGTATCAAAACGACTTGAGATCTCCTCTCGGGTAAGACCAAGCATGATTCCACCAAGCATTAAGTTCTCTCGTCCGGTGAAATCTGGGTGGAACCCAGCTCCTAACTCAATTAGTGCAGCTACACGCCCATTAACAGACACTCGTCCTGTACTTGGAGAGTAGATCCCAGTAATCAACTTAAGTAGAGTAGACTTTCCAGAGCCATTACGCCCAATAACACCAAGAGAAGCTCCCTGTGGAACTCTGATTGTTATATTACTTACGGCACGAGTAACCTCATGCTCAGCAGATCTCTTTGAAGAAAATAGATTTGATAGTGAACTTTTGAGGGTTGTATATCCCCCCTTCTTTAAAGTCTGTCTTCTAAATTCCTTAGATAGCTCTACTATATCGATTGCATAATCAATCTTACTAGAGCTCTTATCTTCCGATTTAACCACTATTTGACTCAACTCTTTCTAGTTACTCAACACTTTTGCGGATTGTATAGATAGCTGGAAGATTCCGCCATCTATTGCAGTCATCCATTCCGTATCCAACTAACCACTCATCACCAGGGAATTCAAATCCAAACCACTCAGGAGAGAGGGTTTGACGATCTAACTTACGCTTTACCAAAACAGCAGAACGAACTTCAGCAGCTCCCATCTCTCTTAGCTTATCAGTTAAAACCTGTAAGGTTCTCCCTGAGTCACAGATATCATCTATTAATAGGAGCGATCTTCCTCGAGCAGGAATAGCTGAAAGATCAACTCCTACTTCATCTTTCTGAATATTATTTACACCATCTTGATAACTACTAGTTGAGGTTGGAATGAGCTCAACTGAATGATCAATAGCTCTAACAAGATCTGCAAAGAAAAATATTCCACCTCTTAGAACTGGAATAGTAATTATATCTGTATGCGAACTCGCCCAAACTTCTCGAGCCCAAGCTGTAATCTCCGTCCCAAGGTCACTCACTCGAGATGAGATATCCTGTGCAGAATAAAGGGGATGGAAGTAGGATGGTAGCGGCTCTTTTCCTGGCATGTCGACCTCTCTATCACGGTAGGCTATACTACACGCTATATTAAAACTCAAAATGGGGGCTAGATGTCTATTAAATCTAAGATTGTGCGCCTGTTATCGGTTATCCTTATTACCGCTGTCTCTACCATCCTCTCTGGATGTCAGAGCGACACCCCTGAGGTTTCACAACTTAAGGATGAAGTTCACAAGCTAGTCGAAAGAACCTCAGATGCATTAAACCAGCTTGCTCCTAAAAAGGATGCTCTTGTCGGCAAAGCAAATGATGAAGTCGATAAACTATTTGCTTTTGAATATATAGTTCATGATCTTCCTATTAAAGCCTCCTCTGACGAACTCTCAACTACTCTAAATGACCTTGGAAAAGAACGTTGGGAGTGCTTCTCTGTAGTTGATAATATTGATGGAAAGCAGCTTCTTTGCAAAAGAAGACCTCAGAGCTATCTAAGATATGTTCCTCGTGTGATTCCGTAATCAAATATAGGAGATATTTACGCCTCTCACGCATGCTGAATATCTTCTTCTATCTTGGTAAAAGTAATAGACTATTAAGGTGTTACTAATTAGAGCTAACCATTTAATACTCCGTTCATTGCTACTCCTTACTATTTTAGTAGCTGGAGCTTGTGTACCTACCAGACCACCCCTTCCACCTGGATACATTCCACCAGAACCTTACTTAGCTACAGAAGATGAGAGATATGGGCATCAAGTTCTCGTTTCACTCATGCGAGAGTTTGACCTAGAGCGAGACGATAGAATTATCTCAAGAGTCAGAAGGGTTGCAGATCGCATTACTAAAGATGGAATTGGAAGTAGAAATACATGGCATGTCTATGTATTACGAAGCGACCGTATAAAGAACGCTGCTGCAACAAAGGGAAATCATCTTTTTGTTTGGACTCCACTTCTATCGTCTATGAGAAATGATGCTGAACTAGCCACTGTATTATCGCATGAGATTGCTCATGTAATTGCAGGTCATACGCAAGACGATCCAAGAGCTGAGAGTGCGAAGATCCTTGGTGACGTTATGGGAGAAGCTACCTCTCAACTACTAGGAATTTATGGTGGCGTAGCTCCACTTGTTGGAGCAATAGCAGGCTCTCTCATATCTTCAGGAGTAGATGCTGCAATAAATAACCCTGCTCAACAACAGAAAGAGCTTGAAGCCGATCAGATCGGCATAATGCTTTTAGCTAAAGCTGGATACGATCCTCGCGCAGCGATAGACCTTTGGGATAGGTTACAACACGACCCAGATTTCTCTGGCCCTAGGATTTCATTTCTATCTACCCATCCCTCATCCAAAGAAAGACTCGAAAAATTGAGGCAAAATCTACCAGAAGCTCTCGCTATTTATCGAGGCAGGTCAGGTAGTACGAAGCCTATCTCTGATAAAAAAACTAATCAGTGGACAATTGAATAGTCTGAATCAGCTAAGAGATTCTCGCACATTTTGGAGACAGCTCTCTTAATTAAAGAATCCCTATGAAGTGCCGATATTACTATCTAGAGGGTCAATATAAAGGAGGCCGTCTCGCCCCTAAAATAGAGATGGTTAAGCAGTATGGAAGTAAAAGAGATCGTTACCGAACACACGACACCCGAGATCCGCACAGAGATCGATAGAGGTGTAGAGGTCGCTACAAACAACGACGGTGCTGTTAAAGTTAATACCGAGCACCACTCTCAAGATATTAGAGCTCATACTAATAATATAATTGATGCAATCAACCTTGCTGTATCAAATACTCATGAGATCTCTGCATTATTCAAAGGAATATCAGGAATCGTAGAGCAACTAGGAGTAGGTGAAATTTCAGATAAACGGATCAGTATACTTGAGAAAGAAGCACAGGAGCTAATTCAAGCAATTCAGATGAAAGCTCTACAGGCATCATCAGGTGAAGTTCGCCCACTTGCCGGAGATAGTATTAGGTTAGAAGTAGAGAGAGAGTTAGGCAAAACATTGGAGTTAATCCTCCCTGATAGTGCGATAGATGCATTTGGTTTAACAAAGCTCGATTTCTCTCGAAAAGAAGCAATTATCAATACCAGAACTGCGGTTGCTCGAGCACAAGCACAACTTGAGGATCTACAATCCGCTGTTAACATTTCAAAAGTTACGATTGAATCTGCCGTTACTCAATTAGAGATAGCTTGGCAAAACTCCGAAGCTTCCCGCTCCTCAGTTAGAGATCTTGAAGAGGCGATGCAGCTTGCTGGATTTACAAGTAATAGTATTGGAGCTGATCCTTCTGGTGCAGTGAACTCGCACAAGCGAGTCAACAACTCAGTAGTCGAACTCCTAAAGTAACTCTGCGAGATTTAATTTAACTCATCCGTACCAACATGCAGAGATGTCTCGGCATGAGTAATGTCACGTTCAATTTGCTCAAAAAGATCTCTGCAATAATTAACCCTGATCTTCCCTAGTCCTTCAACTCCAAGATCCTGAACTATTAAGGAGAGTGCTTTTGTTAGTGCACTAGAGAGAACCAATATGGCTTCAAGATTTACTGTCTGATCGTTAAAATTATCTATAAGACTTACAGAGATACTCTCAATTCTCTTACGCATCGGTTCCCATTTTTGAACACCATGTAACTCTCGCTCCACCGGTGTGCGCTGCATCTCTCGAGCAATCTGAGTATCAACTCCTTTAAGGGCCTTAACTAAAAACTCCCTAATATTATCATTATTCCTAGGCTCACCCGCCATAACACACCTCAGTTGCTACATTTTTAGTCTGCGCTAACCCTAGCATTTTGCAGTAAATATCTAGTAAAGTCACGGAGCATTCATATTTAGGAAGATGCTCATGTTCGACTCTTTACAAAGTAAGTTACAAAACGCCTTCAAAAGAATCCGAGGGCACTCTGTCATTCGTCCAGAAGATATCGAATTGACCATGAAAGAAGTTAAGTCAGCCCTTCTTGAAGCTGATGTAAACTTTAAAGTTGCTAAAGACTTTTGCGCACGAGTCGGAGAAAAGGCTCTTGGTGAGTCAGTATTAAAAAGCTTAACTCCCGATCAACAGATCATAAAAGTTGTTCATGAAGAGTTAATTGAAACTATGGGACGTGAAGCAGCTACTCTGCAATTAAACGTCTCCCCTCCTTTTGTAATAATGCTGGTAGGGTTACAGGGATCTGGAAAGACTACAACTTCCTCAAAACTTGCTCGACTTATTCGTGATGAATTTAAGAAGCGCGTACTCCTAGTTCCGGCTGATACTTATCGCTTGGCAGCGGTAGAGCAATTAAAAACCTTGGGTCGCTCATTAGGAATTGATGTTTTCGATAGCGGCGAAGTTAAGGATCCTGTTGAGATCTCAAAAAATGCTTATGAGCATGCGAAATCGAAGATGTACGACTGCATCATTATCGATACAGCCGGACGTTTACAAGTTGACTCTGAATTGATGCAGGAGCTTCAAGAGATCTCTGCGGCGGTAGAACCCCACGAGATCCTTCTAGTAGCAGATTGTATGACCGGACAAGAAGCCGTCAATGTTGCTAAGGGATTTGATCAAGCTTTAGAGATTGATGGATTAATCCTGACCAAGCTGGATGGCGATGCTCGTGGAGGAGCTGCACTATCGATGCGTGCAGTTACTGGAAAACCGATCAAGTTTGTAGGCTTAGGTGAAAAATCTGATGCTCTAGAGATCTTTCATCCAGACCGCATGGCCTCAAGAATTCTTGGAATGGGAGACATGATGTCTCTCATCGAGAAAGCTGTAAAAAATGTAGATCTTGAAGAAACAGCAGACCTTCATAAGAAATTAAAGAAGAACGAATTCTCATTTGAAGATTTTCTCTCTCAGTTAAAGATGATCAAGAAGATGGGAAGTATCTCTAGCTTAATTTCAATGATGCCTGGCATGGATGCTATCAGCAAAAAAGTTGATCCAGAAGCAGCTGAAAAAGAGATGAAACATTTAGAAGCAATAATCCTCTCCATGACAAAGAAAGAGCGTAGAAATCCATCTATAATTGATGGTAGTCGTCGACGAAGAATAGCTAAAGGTTCCGGACGAACTGTAGAAGAGGTTAACCGCCTATTAAAGCAGTTCCTTGAAATGAAAAAAGTAATGAGCAAACTATCAAAAGGTGGGCTCGGCGGATTAACAAGCATGCTTGGAGGAAAAGGACTCGGAGCTCTTCAAGGATTAATGCGCAGGTAGGTTCACACAGGATCAAAACTGAACTAGTTATACTACGGAGTATTATGAAACGTTACTTTGGTGCACATGTTACTAGTGCTGGTGGACTGGAAGCAGCAATTACGGCAGGCAAGCAGTTAAATATTAATACGATTCAGATTCACCCCTGCCCTCCTCAGAGATGGAACTCAAAGCCATTCGCAAAGGATGTTGAGAAAAAGTTTAACGATCAACGATCAGACTCTGGTATTGAAAAGGTATTTTTCCACGGAATTTATCTTATTAATTTAGCTAATCCAGACGACCAGAAATATCATCTTTCAAAGCTCTCATTAGTTCACGACCTTGAACTACTAAGCAGAATGAAGGGAGACGGAGTAATCTTTCATATGGGAAGTCTCAAGGACCAACCAGATGAAGCACTCGGGCTAAAGCGTGTTGCTGATGGAATTAATTGGGTGATGAGTAACTCACCTAAGGATGCACGTCTTATCCTTGAAGTTGCAGCAGGAAGTGGAAAGGTTATCGGTGATAAACTGGAAGAGCTAGCAACAGTTTACTCAATGGTGGAAGAGAAAGATCGTGTTGGTTTCGGTTTAGATTCTCAACATCTCTGGGCATCAGGATATGACCTAAAAGATAATCTTGAAGGGTTTATTGCCCAACTTGAAACCATCCTAACCATAGATAAGGTATGGGCATTTCATCTAAACGACAGCATGACTGCCTTAGGAAGCAAGAAAGATCGCCATGCTAATATCGGCGAAGGAGAGATCGGGTCAGAAGCAATCGAGAAGATTGTAAATCACTCAAAGTTAAAAGAGATTCCATTAATCCTTGAAACTCCAGGATTAAAGTCCCCTGAAACTGCGACTATTGAGGTTGAAAAGTTAAGAGGATTAATTCGCTAATAGCGCCAGTAAAATACAGATCTACTCACATTATAAAATTATCAAACTTCTCAGGAAGTTAACTATCTATCTCTGAAAATCTATCCTTCTATAAATTTGCCTAAGATCCTGTTCTGAGATACAAAGCACGCCCCTCTACGACCGATTGAGTTGTAGAGAATAGTTATGAAAAAGGAGACTTTTTATGACCTTGTTAACTAGTCCACAGCCAACAGTAACCTCTGGCCTACAAACTCCGTCTGAAATTGGCAGTGATTTTGTTTTGACTACTCTTCCACTCCTTCGTCCAAAATTCGAGTGGGACGAGCCTCATGTGTACAACGAAGAGCTAATGCGACACTTACGTTGGATAAACATCTCGCGTGCGGGAGAATCATTATCTTCAAATCAGGTTCAAGAGGAAAACTCTCCTTTAATGCAGGCTGTTACACTCTCCTGCCAAGTTAAAGATCAAGCCATTACAGGGGAACCTCAATTTGGAATTTGGGCTGGAAATGTCCACCATATGATCTCCTTAGCTGGAGTATCAGTAGCAATAGATGAACTAAAAGCTGCATCATACTCTCGCGATGTTCCGGCAGAACTACTCGTAGCGACTATAGCTGCTCCTCATTCAATCCGCGGAAGAGTTTCAAGAGAATTATTAAATGAAAAAATTTGGAGTTCCGCTCTTCAACCTGCTGAATCAGAGATATGCTCACAACATCTCACCAAACTAGAGACTCTTCTACAAATCGCTGCTGGCAAATATGATGCAGATTCAACTGCATTTCTTAGAGAGAACTTCCATCCTCATGATACGGCTTCAGGAGCAATGGCTCTTGGTCTACTTTCAGCCCAGATAATGACAGCTCATCGATTACCATCAGAAGAGCTAGTCGAATTAGTGAAAGGAACAGAGTTAATTATGAGAACTCTAGTTCATCTGAAAGGCACAAAATCAGACACAAGGATCTCTAATAGAATAAAGGTGCTACGGACTGATTTAGTAAAGGAATGTTAGGATTCCCAGCTTTTACGCGGTCTGGGCACCCTGCCCAAACCGCGTAAGAGCAAGGCAGCATCACAAGATAGTAATGCTCTTTGTCTCTCGGTAAATCGATTTTACTATTTCCTAAGATCTTAAGGAAATCTCACTTTATGACTAGTGATTTGCAATATAATTAGATCCACTTAGAAAGAGTTTCTGTTTTTATTTTGTAACCCAATCAACAAGCTCTTTTGCACGACTCAAGACACTCTCTGGTAATCCGTGACTACGCGCCGCAGAGATTGCATCACTATCTAAAACAGCTCCGCTACTCATCTTAAATCCATCACTAATAGAAAAATTGACAGCCTTTGCTGCTGGATCAATCTCTCTAGAGAGATTAACTATTTTACGTCCTCGAGAGAAGATACCTTTAATAGCTGCTAAGCCATTCTCAGTCCCGAAGCAGGTCAGCTCTCCAACATGTGTGGTTACAATCGCATGCAATCCTCTATTCACAGCTTCTTCTAAAACTGCCCAAGCAAGTGCCAACTGATAAGGCGCACTCGTTCCATGAAATAATTCATCAAAAAGTCCTAAACTTCGCGGAGTTCCTTGAGTTAAAAACTCTGAGATACTTGCAACCTGCGCTTGCAAGCGGCTACGATCATCTACAACAGATTCTAGATCTGGTTGATCTGTGAAGATCTTATCTACGACTGATAATTTTGCACTGGAAGCTAATACCCTTCTTCCGGTCTGATGAGCATGAATTGCATGTCTTACGGCACCAAGAAAGGTAGATTTACCACTCGCATTAGCAGCAGTTATTATAGCTACATGCTTTTCATTCCCAAGCTCAAACCGCCCGAACCCCTGAACACCAGAGCATGATAATACGCGCTTAAGCTCTGTACGCTCCTCTTGTGAGGTCCCTAATCTGGTACAAACATCGGTGATTGTAGTACCCCAAGTATTTAAATAGCGTACTTCAAATGAGTCTCTCTGGATCAAGATCTTGTTTGGGTTCCACACCAAACGATCTCCATAAGAATCATTATTAAGGGGATGTTGTACCATACCTGATGGAATTAAAAGCTCTTCTCTCCTTAATTCTGAAATTAACTCATCAGATAAACGATGGCTGGACGGAAGAAATGGAATACCCCAACTTCGATAAAGTGTCTCATTCCAGATCGTATCCCACTTAAGCTCTAAAGATGGTGAATCAGAGGTTTCTAGAAATTTATCAGCAAAGAATAGATGTGGTTCTAAACAGATAGGATCATGACTGAAAGCTTCCTGCTCACCAAATCTATGTCGTTTAGTATCAAAATTTCTACGAGATCCCTCCTCTC
Organism: uncultured Bdellovibrionales bacterium; assembly: GCA_964612045.1. Taxonomy (GTDB): domain Bacteria; phylum Bdellovibrionota_C; class UBA2361; order UBA2361; family UBA2361; genus CAZTER01. Next base: position 818 of record CAZTER010000020.1, on the reverse strand, counting down.
CTGTCGCTAACCCAACCTCTTTACAGTAGGTCAAAACTAAACCGAGACTAACAACAGCTCTCAAGCAATCATTACCAAGTGGGGATTGCAGCAAAGCCTTGGCTCGTGCCGTAAACACGCAATATTCTGAACCGATATATTCAGGAATTATATCAGCACCCCAAGCAGGAGGAGTTACCCTGACTTTATGATCTTTCCCATCAAGGAATTCTATCCGTGATTCATTATAAGCATTCTTGATCCAAGTAGAGAGTTTTACTAATTCAGGAAGACATTTGAGTCCTAAAAACTTATCTGCTTTCTGTGCAAACTTCAGATCTATCTCCGCAAATCTCTCTAAGAAAGCATTAAATCCCTCAACTTGAAGGCGTTTCTTAGGCATAGAAATATGCTCTGGATCTCCTTCAAATGGAAAAGAAGATGTCGCTACTTGCACTGCTGATTCAACATCACTGACATTGAAACTTGGAAGTGCTGAACTAATTCCAATCAGAGCTCTAAAAGAGCTGACTCTCTTTGCGGTTGATGTAATTGGAGAGCGCGCTAACTCCTTAACAAACTCTCCAAGAGCACTCCCTGATTTGGAACGATCAAGAAACTGCAACTGATACCATACTCTGATTTTACCTAAACACTTAAAGAGCCCCTCATCTGCACTAAGAAATGGCTCTGGCTGAGGAGCAAGAGTATCTCCGCTAATAATTTTGTAAGCATTTCTTATCAGCTCACTCACCCCGCCATTCTTAAAATTCTGTGCAAGCGTTGAATGGTCTGCGCCAGAGAGAAATATCGGTTCGGGAGAAAGCCCTAGACGAGCG
>CAZTER010000019.1:0-12601 GCA_964612045.1 uncultured Bdellovibrionales bacterium | reverse complement strand
TTCTGAGCTTTTTTGAATATCAGGATCTGTATTGCGAAGTGATAATGCTTTTTTTTTTAGTTTTTCCAATGGATCCAGTGGTAAAGACCAAACTGCTGTAACAAATAAAAACGGAAAAGCTACTCCTAACAAGAGCACAAAAGATAGGTAATTCAACCTTTCATGCAATCTAAAATAACTCATATCTTTCCAGCTTCTCTAACAAAAGCACTCAAACGGACAAGAGCTTCAAGTGGAGTAATCTGATTTACATCTACCTTCGTGAGCTCTTCAATTATAGATCTCATAGCTGGATAGTCTGTAGGACAAGGTGGTGGAGCATCCTTCTCTGTAAAAAGGCTCAACTGAGAGTTATCAACTATCTCCTGATTATTAACCTCGCGAGATTCAATCTCATGTAGAATCTCTCTAGATCTAGAGATCAAACGATCAGGCAGTCCCGCAAGCTTAGCGACCTCTATTCCATATGAACGTTTTGCAGCACCTACTCCAATTTCATGAGTAAAGATAACATCTCCATCTCGCTCAACTGATCCAACGGAGAGATTAGAAATCTGCTTATACAGATCACTAAGTGCAGTTAATTCATGGAAATGAGTTGCGAAGAGTGTGCGGCTACTAGATCTAACTACTAACCATTCTAAAACAGCACGTGCGATCGCTAATCCATCAGTAGTAGCGGTTCCACGTCCAATCTCATCTATCAATACCAAGGAACGATCAGTCGCATGCGCCACGATATTAGAAGCTTCTCGCATCTCAACCATAAAAGTTGATTCGCCCTCTCGCAGATTATCTGAGGCTCCAATTCTAGCGAAAACCTTATCAACTATCCCTATTCGAGAAGCTTCCGCTGGAACGTAAGATCCTATCTGTGCCATCACAACTATCAATGCTGCCTGACGTAAATATGTTGATTTACCTCCCATATTAGGTCCGGTAATCACAGCACACATCTCAGATCTCTCATTAAGCTCTAATGAGTTAGGAACGAATCGATCTCTAAGTAACTTGCTGAGGACTGGATGTCTTCCCTTAGATATTACTAAGGATCTTGAACTATCAACGACCGGTCGCTTTAACTCATCACGCTCAGCAAGAGTCGCAAATCCTTGCAACACATCTAATGCAGCCAAGCCTCTGCCTAAACTCTTAAGTTGCGCAGTATATTTACGTAAAGACTCTCTTAATTTATCGAAAAGAGCCCTTTCCTTAACTAAGATCTGACCTTCTGCACCAAGAACTTCGCGCTCTAGCTTCTGCAATTCAGAGGTAGTAAATCGTTCTCCATTAGCAGTCGCCTGTCTTCTAATAAAATGTTCAGGCACTTTATGAGCATTTGCTTTTGTAATCTCAAAAAAGAATCCCAATACGGAATTATATTTAATCTTAAGAGAGGATATCCCACTTTTTTCGCGTTCTTTACTCTCGAGATCATTAATCCAACTACTTCCTTCGCTCTTGGCAGATCGCAACCGATCTAAATCGGGGTCAACCCCCTCACGAATTATTCCACCCTCATGAATACTCCAAGGTGGAGACTCTACTAAAGTTGCCTCTAGATCTGTATAAACCTCTTGAGGGAAAGAGAGCTGCTCTTTGATGCAAATCAGAACAGAATTCTCAGGAAGCTCTAGAGTCTCTAACAACCTCTCTACTCTTGGAACCTCTCTTAGAGAATCACGCAAAGAGCCTAGCTCTTTCGGAGTAGCAACACCGAGGTCTAATCTAGTAGCTATTCTTTCAAAATCTACTGCACCTCTCATTGCTGAACGGAGATCATCTCGCGTGGTGTGATAATCAATTAAGCGAGCAACTATCTCATGCCTACTATCAATAACTGATAGGTCTGTAGATGGACGCATTAACCATCCATACAACATCCGCTCTCCACCAGCAGAAACAGCTTCATTCAAATACTCAAATAAAGTACCGGAGATCCCTTCATCTCTTGAGTTACTTACTATCTCAAGGTTTCGCCTAGTAGGAGCATCAATCTGTAAAGTGCTTTCATCTCTCCAAAGCGATACTTTAGAGATCGGAACTGTAGTTTTAACAGTAACTTCATCTACAAAATCGAGAAGTAAGCGAACTGCATTCTTCCCTCCCAGAGAGAGCGTTGAATATCCATTAATCGATCCAAGGTCTCGTCCCTTAGAATTAGTTTCACCCACTGAGACCGAACGAAACTTTACAACTCCTGAAGGCACAACACTATCAATCGCCCTAACCCAAGGAGAACGACGATCTAACTTATTTCCAGAAACAATTTGAGGAAGAACGATCTCAGAGACTCCGATCCTTCCCAATTCACCGACTAATTCATCGACACCGACTCCATCTCGCAAAGAGATCTCACCCGATTGAACATCAGTGAATGCGATCGCAAAACCTCGCGCAGGATCTCCCCCAACCGCAGCAACAAAGGAATGTCGCTTCTTTGCTGACGGGTTTCCAAGAATTCCAATGCCCGGGGTAATAATTCTTTCAAGTTGACGAGGAACCATCCCCTTCGTTCCAGGCTGAACTGCCCCTTGGCTAACTACGGCTACAGAGAATCCCCCTTCCACCAATCGTTCTAGATAGCCATCAACAGCTCCTACTGGCACGCCACACATAGGAACTGGATTATCACTATTCTTATCGCGGCTTGTAAGGGTCAGGTTCAATGTCTTTGCTACTGTAACTGCATCATCAAAGAAGAGTTCAAAGAAATCTCCAACTTGGAAAAATAGCAACATATCTGGATAAGTACGCTTATACTCCAGGTATTGTAACAACATCGGAGGAAGGTTTTCTGCCTTGCTCTTAGTACCCTCAAAAAGACTCTGCTGCTCGCTTGAACCACTAATCATAACTTTTCCCTTCTTTGGGAGTTTTGTGATCTTATAATAGGGCTTAAAGTGTCCCTTAACTTACTTTTAGCGGTATAGAGTGCCACAAATGACTGAAAATCTCAGCAATAAACCGGCGATTATTTTAGTCGATGACGAGTTGGGAGTCCTTAAAGCAGTAACTATGATCTTAAGGGCATTCGGGTATCAGGTCACCGATTTTTCTGACCCAATTGCTGCCCTAGATTTTCTAAAATCTGGGGAAAAATGTGACCTTGTTATTACAGATCTCAGAATGCCAAACATAGATGGAGTGCAACTTGTAATACAGGCTAAAGCGCTTAATAAAACACGCCCTTGCATCATGGTATCTGGTCACGCCTCACAAGAAGAGGTTGAAGCCGCTCAAAAAGCTGGAATTGATGGTTTTTTAGCGAAACCGTTTAACCCTTTAGAGCTCAAAAGCCTAATAGAAAAAGTCACAGCTAGCTAAGAAGTTATCTTAACTTACTAACTACATGATCGGATAAATCATAGTAGAAGATCTCACCCTGAGCTTGATCAACCGGGATCTGCCATGCTCCGTTCTTGATAGTTGAGCTAAATGCAAAGCCAGAGATGACACCATTAAATGAGACGAATCTACAGATACCAGAGTCAGGAAACATAGGATTACTTGCCGCTGGAGCAAATCCAGTACCACAAGGAAGTTGTGCTATCTGAAGAATCGAAGAGAGGATCGGCATTGCATAGCTAGTACAGTATCCATAATAACCCTGAACAAACTGTGCGGCATCTGTCCACGAAGAAAAATATGGCGCTTGAAAACTATCACCAAGTTTACTCTTGAGAAGATGCTCAAAATACGGGGAATTAAGATCATAAGATGGCTCAACTGGTTTGATTAATGCTTGAGTTGGGGCCTCGCTCAGCTCCTCATCGCTGGGTACAATTTCAGCAACAGGAAGTGACTCATCTGCTAGGCGTACAGTATCTGAATGATCAAGCTCTGATACTGGAATGACCACACCAGTAGTCTCACCTGCTAACTTTCCAACTTCGCGAATAGGTTCCATATCTACATCCCCTCAGTAGCTCTACTTCAAGATATGTTATTCCATACACCTACTCAAACTATTGATGGATAAGCTCCGATCCATCTGAAAGGTACAACAAAAAAGAGCCCCTTTAATCTCTCGACTAAAGGGGCTCTTCATTAATAGCTGAGGTAAGTATTACTTATCTCCACCATCCATCTTCTGACGTAATAGGTCTCCGAAGGTAACCGGTGAGGAGGCATCCTCCATAAACTCGGCCATCTGCTCCTTCTCCTGGCGACGTCTGATAGCACCGATACTCAAACTAATACGACGCTCTTCGCGATCGATATTTGTTACTTCGGCCTCTACCTCTGAACCTGTCTTGAATGTTTCAGATGGATCTGAACCCTTCTCAAGTCCAAGCTGTGAGGAGTGAATCAATCCCTCTACGCCCTCTTCGATCTCTACGAATACACCGAAGTTGGTGACTGAAGTGATCTTTCCACGTAGTTTTGTTCCAAGAGGATATCTCTGAGGTATAACCTCCCAAGGATCAGTTGATAACTGCTTAACACCTAAGCTTAGGCGCTCATTTGTTGCGTCGATGTCGAGAACAACTGCCTCAACTTCGTCACCTTTCTTGTAGAGCTCCTGAATCTCCTTAGGATCCTTGATTCTCTTTGTCCATGAGAAATCTGAAACGTGAACCAATCCATCGATTCCATCTTCGATACCGATAAAGATACCGAAATCAGTGATCGATCTAACTTTACCTGTAACCTTAGATCCGATTGGGTGTTTAGCACGTAACTCATCCCATGGATTTGGTTGAAGTTGCTTCATTCCAAGGCTGATTCTCTGTTGCTCTGAATCAATTCCTAGAACAACTGCCTCAACCTCTGTTCCAACAGTAACCATCTTGGATGGTGTGCGACCTTTCTTCAACCAGCTCATCTCTGAGACGTGAATTAGACCCTCAACTCCCTCTTCAAGTTCAACGAATGCGCCGTAATCAACAACACTGGTGATCTTTCCAGAAACTCTCATTCCCACTGGGTAACGATCGCTTACTGTCTTCCATGGATCGTCCTTCAACTGCTTCATTCCAAGGCTGACGCGCTCTTTATCCTTGTCATACTTAAGAACTACAACAGGAACTGACTGACCTACAGTCAACTTCTCTGATGGATGATTGATACGTCCCCATGTAACATCGCTGATATGGAGAAGTCCGTCGATTCCGCCTAGATCAATGAAGGCGCCGTAATCAGTGATGTTCTTAACAACACCTTCCATGACAACTCCTTCGTTCAAGACCTTCAAGGTCTCGCTTCTTAACTGATCACGCTCAGACATTAGAACTGCTCTACGTGAAAGAACGATATTTCCCTTGTCTCTAGTAATTTTCAACACGCCGAACTCGAACGTCTCACCGATAAACTTATCAAGTGAACGGTGTGGACGAATATCAACCTGAGAACCTGGAAGGAAAGCTGGAATTCCGATATCAACCTGAAGTCCACCCTTAACTTTTGACATTACCTTACCGGTTAATGTTCCACCTTTCTTAAAGATGTCCTCAACTCTGTCCCAAACCTTTTTCTGCTCAGCCTTCTCACGAGAAAGAACTAACTGACCATATTCATTCTCAAGAGCGATGATATAAACATCGATCTTGTCACCAATCTTAACTGCAAGTGCTCCATCAGCATTTAAGAACTGCTCACGTGGAACAACACCATCAGACTTAAATCCGATATCAACTGCTACAACATCCTTTGAGATGCCAGAAACAGATCCAGCAACAACTTTTCCTGGTCTTAAGCTATCAACCTTATCGTTGAATAACTTCGCGAACTCTCCAGAGAATCCACTTACGTCACCGTTAAATCCAAAATCCATATTAAAGTATCCCTATTTAAGTAAAATTCACCCGAACCAAGAAGCGCTTAATGACTTCCCAAACCGAGCTCGTTCTGATGCCACTCCAGCTTACTCAAAACCCGAATCACTTACGGGTAACAAGCTTGGAATAGAATCTGAACGACGAAAAACGTCGCACTAGAGCTGATGTTACAGAGTTATTTCAAAACCGGAGCGGCTACCACTAAAGCCTCCTCGCCGCACGGAAAATCTGGCATCGCCAAACCACTCAATAAAATAAGTGGTGGGAGTAACTTAACTCAAGATGCACACACCTTTTGTAAGGTTGCAGATCACTACCCTTTATTCGGCTTTTTTTCAACTTTGATCAGCAAATTCTTGCTTTTTTATTAAGAAAGCTTATCAGCCAGACCACGCTCAACAGCTAGAGATACGATCTGTGAGATAAGAGGATCTAATCCTTTCGATGAGTTATCTATAATAATGCTATCTTTTGAGGCTACAGTAGGTGCTTCACTTCTATTCTGATCTCTATTATCACGCTCACGAATCTCGCGCTCCATCTCCCCTCTCATCTGAGCGAGCTGCTCTGTTGAAAACGCCTCTGATTCTCCATATAGCTGGCGCATTCGGCGCTCTACTCTGACCTCTGCTGAGGCTGTAATAAATATCTTAAGAGCTGCATCTGGGAAGACAATAGTTCCCATATCTCGCCCCTCAACAATGATGTCTTTATCACTGAACGCTTCTCGTTGAGAGCGATAGAGAGCCTGCCTAATTTCACGATACTGCGCACATTTTGAGGTTGCTTCAGAGACCTGCGGAGTATGAAGCTCCTCTCCCATCTCCTTTTCATCAATAGAAACAACAGCAGAGTTTCCAGACAACTGCAAAGAGATCTTGTGCTTCAACAGCTCCTGCACGAGAAGTTCAGGACGATCGAGAGATAAACCTGCTTGCAAAGCGATATACCCTGCTGAGCGATATATGAGGCCTGTACTTAGATGTACAAAACCCAACCTCTCGGATAGCAATCTTGCAATCGTACTTTTACCGGACCCTGCCAAGCCATCAATTGCTATTACTTTTCTATCTGTCATCACTTAAAAACCCCGACTAGAACTCTTGTTCTTGCTTACTCCTATATAAATATCAATGGCTTAGGGTTAAGGAAGCGAAGATATTAAACAAAATCAGAAGACCGTGCATCTTAAATATGTAAAGGTTTAAGTAAGGCCCTTTAGATCGGTAATTAAAGTATGCGTCGTCGTCCCCAAGAGCTCGAATCATCCGCCATTAAGCAGAATATGACTCTGACGAGGAGACATGGAGAGCTTGGATTAGTCCTGTCTGGTGGTGGTGCGCGTGCAGCCTATCAAGTAGGCGTATTAAATGCTCTGCGCCCCTATCTACTGAGCATGGAAAAACCGATCTCCATAATTGCTGGTAGTAGTATCGGTGCTATTAACGGACTCATTTTAGGTGCATGTTTAAAATCTGGATTAAACGAGGCGATCCTGCAACTCGAAGATCTTTGGCACGAACGAAACTATCGCAATACATTCAAAGGCTCTCCATCAATGGCGTTTTTCCGCGCTGTTAAGATGGCAATTCTGCAATACATGTCTCCTGGACCAAACGCATCATCTACATCAGTCTTTGATCCATCACCACTAATGCAGAGAGTTGATGAAGTTATAGAATCACACGGTGGATTAGATCCTGCGAATCGTCATCCAGCCCTGCACTCTGTTGCAGTGATGACAACTATAGAAGGGACTCAACGCAAACCGCTCCTATTCCTTAGTACCTCAAAACAGGTGGAACATGATCGCCTTCAAGGCGCCTCGTTCGAAGTAGCATACGTTCCTACACTAAAAGCTAAACATGGATTTGCTTCTGCTGCATTACCATCAATTCTTCCCCCAGTAGAGCTTGATACTGAAGCAGGAAAGGTACGGCTAGTAGATGGTGGAATATCCATCAATGTTCCGGTAGATCCAACCGCACGCCTAGGAGCAGAACAGGTAATTGTTATTGATATCTCAGGACGCCATTGGTGGCATGATAGATACAATGAACCACATGACACACGACCGACATGGGAGGTCCCTGCAGAACCTCACTCTTTCTGCGTTAGACCACCCGATACATTAGTGATTAGAAATCCAAAACCGTTTGGTCCGTTATTGAAACAGTGCGTTAGCCGACAACGTAGCAAGTTCATGCAAGCAGTTGGTCCAGTATGGCCGGTATATCAACTATTAAAACAGAAACTTGGTGAAGAGGTTGCTTACGAAGTTATGAGTTATGTAGCGCTAGATCCAGATTACATAACAGGTCTTATGGAGCAGGGATTTAACGACGCTATAAAACTTTTAAAGAACAAAGCTCAGTTACAGTTTGATCATGCTTCAAAAGACTATGATGCATGGCTTGGTGGCGTATAACTATCTCGGGAAATTAGAGGGTAATTATTCGCTATAAATTAACACCCTTCTGTGGACACTTAGCGGGAACATCATAAAACTTGGCACAGAGATCCCCTAACTCATCACCCTCTTTTCCAGGTGATAAATCAACTCGCCAGGCGGTTGGTAATCCATGCTCTAATAACTCACTCTCTGCTTTCTCAAAATCACTTGCTACCGAGGTACAGCAAACTAAGACTGGACACCTTAAACGGTGTAAAAATGGCTTCGAATCAAATCCATCATTATCCAATCTCCACGGAAGTCCTAACGGAAGAGATCTTTCAATCTTATCAATCCAACGCAACAGCATAGAGGGATGAGGGCGAGTAGTCGCATCAACAAGTACCATTGTTCGAACCATCTTAAGATCCATCAACGCAACAGACTGCACCAATGAAGATGCAGCACCGAACCCAACATAGCTGGCCTGACGTACCTTTAATTCACTTAATTTTTTTAAGATCTGATCACTCAATTGATCAATTATACTACCGTTAATTTTGACAACTTTAAGAACGATTGCCCTTCCTTTATCAGCGAGAGCTTCGGCACAACGTTTTGCTATATCGAGATACTTTGAATCTTCGACTAAAAACAGGAACGCTCTGCCGCTCCCCTTTTCGATGGTTACCTCAACAAGTTGATTATGATCATTACTATTCATACCTGAATGTAGGAAATACCAGTATTAACGGTAAAAATTCAAGGAGCGATTCAGCAGGGTTACAGCTCTTTAGAATGCCTCTTTTTTTTTAAGGTGAAAGATTTGATCTGGATCCTTAGTTGTGCAAGAGTTTGTTTGTGAAGCAAAGCACTCTTGGAATTTTTATATAGAGGATCTGTGCAGAAAAGAGCCGGACCTTTTCAAGTAATAGATAACGATGGTCACTCTGACCCGAATGCTCCTTCCACCCCTCAAACCAGAAATTACGATTGCGATAACTACGAGAAATGCCTCAATCTTGCTGCTGCTTTAAACTGGGAAAGCTTTAGCTGTGGTGGTTGCAACGGTAAGGTTAACGAAGCTCTTCAATGGCGCGCACAGAAAGCCAAAAGAGATGACGCATTAGTTGATCTAATCTGCACCGTCCCTGATGTAACAGTACATCACTCCGAGTGGAATCCAGCCTCGAAGCAAGCCTCAGAAAGACCAAAAGTAAACGCGAAAAGTATTCAAGGTGGCAAAATCGACGATAAGCCTATGGACTCCGCTTTACCGCCGTCAGCATCAAGTACTACTGTAGCGTTAGCTCCAGATTTAGCTTTAACTCCTGAGAGCAGAACAGCAGTTAATGATTCTGCATTAGCTAAAATTACTCGAGCAGAGGTTCAGCTTAGACTCTTAAAGCTTCAGTCAAAGTAAGTAGTCCTATATCAAGTACTCTGACTCTCTCATGAAATAAATATTTGATTAGGATCAGATTGCTCGATAGATTTTAAATATGGCGAGCTCTTCATCTTTATCTATCTCTCAAAAATCTACTGATTCAACAGTCGCACTTCCCTCTATTCCATGCATCGCTCCGTTCTCGGGAATCTCTAGACCTGAGGTCACTACTCCAGTAGTTGAAACGCTAGCGAAACTCCGCGAAGTGTTAAATGGAGCATCTAAGTTTATCCCTGACTCCGCAGGAGAAGGTGACTTCGATTGTATCGCAGCTGCTTTTCTTAAACGTTTGTACACAGTTGTATCAGCAGAGATCTTTCAAAATAGAGAGCTCATCACCAATATCCTGGGAGATCCTGACCTAGAAAAGGAAACAAAAGTTGGAGCGATCTCTAAATTAAACGGTGAGGCAATATTTGTAGACACCAGCTCAGCGAACCCTGCACTTGAGCGATATCGTGCTGAAAGTATGAATTTTGCCGATGAGCTTAAAAGTTGGAGCGATCAGATTGTGCCACTTATCGGTAATCCTGGTAGGCCATTCCCACAAGCAAGGATCTGGCGCAATATTGAAGACCTACTGCTATGCCAGGATAGTAAGATAATATCTGATACATCTTTATCCCCACGCGCGATCTGTGGAGAGGTTTTAATCGATTATTCCGGACTACAACGAGAGGTCGCTGTAGATTATGATCTTGCTCGAGAGCATATTGAACAACTTCATGAGCTTGAAGGTAATTCAATAATAATGATGACTTTCATCCCCCCTCCGAAACTATCTGAAGGTTGCTCTGCTATGGTTAAATATCTTACTGATAAGATTTAAGAAAATTGTTGCTCTCTTATTTGAGTAAGAACCATGGCAGTCCTATATTGTCCATCCATTTAAGATATTTTTTTAATCTGGATTTGAAATGACCCCTCATCCTCATACAGCTGGCTCAAACGGGTCTACTCCTCTCAAGAACGATATTGATACGATCTTTCCACCAGATTTTGTTAAGGGATTAGTAGAAATAAGAGACCTTGCACTACAAGAGATAAGGCAACAGAGAGCTAAGTGGTATGCAGAGACTCTAGCTAAGCAAACTACAGAGTCAAAATTAGCAGCAACAATCGTTACTTTCGCCGCGAGATTTTTAACTAACATTAGAGAGAAGCTGGAGGAAGAAGCAAGTAAAGGAAGGTCTTCTTTTGAAGTGACTATTTTAGATCGTCGAGAAACTGCAGGAATGTACTTTGCCACATATCAAGATGGAAACGCATCTATCGCCGCCTTTGATATCTCTATGATGCCAAGCGAACATGCTAAGAAAGTTCGTGGTGCTGAACTTATTATTAAAAAGTTACTACAAGCCAAATTCCAAGTAGAAGTTTCTCGGTTCCCTGAAAAGTGTGCTGAATGCTTTGTGCAGGAGATTAAGATTAAAGTAACGATTCCAAAGTCAGTTAAGAAATAGTTGTAATACTTAGCTTAACCAACAGTTGCTTTGCCAGATTCGCGACGTTCCCATAGCCAACAGAACCAACCGAAGAAAGCCAAAACATACCCCTTTGCTCTGAGTAACAAACCGACTCCTAAGGCCTGTTCCGGAGTAGCTCCTACAGCCACAAGAAAGAACATGAAAGCTCCTTCTTGAATCCCTAATCCTCCAGGGGTAATCGGCAGAGCTCCTATAATAAGAATTAATGGAAGGACAACAAAAAGCCCTCCAATATCAGCGCTATGCCATCCAACTGCCCAACCAGCAGCCATCGTATTTAATACTGTGAAGGTATGAAATAGAAATGAGAGAAACATAGCATGAATCAATAACTTTGGTTTTGACGTTGCTAGTCTTAGTCCACTTTGAATCTTAACTAGATGATGAGAGGCTTTATTAAGAAGAGGTATCCGTTTTACCAACGAGAGACTTTCCTCTCTCAAAGCCAAGAGGGTCGCAGTAAAAAGAGCTGCACCCATTAATAATGTAACCATCTCGATCTGTGGAGTAGCTACATCTCCAACTGCGACAGAGATAAGGGCTAGAATCATCATCGCCAACAACCCTGTATATCTCTCTAAAATAGTAGAAGTCGCAACATCATGGTGTCCAAAACGTTTACCGATATACCAACTTCGAATTACATCGCCACCTACATATGATGGAAATATTAAATTTACAAAGTACCCAACTAGATAAAGTGAGAATAATCGAATTGCTGAGATTGAAACCCCAAAGGACTCAAGAAAGCATCCCCATTTAATCGCGCTTATATAGATCAAGAGTACCGAGATCAACATCAAGTACCCAAAATTATAAACTGTTACGCGCTTTGCAGTTTCTACCAAAGCTGTACGATCAACCATAAAAAATAAGATCACTAAAAGCGCTACGGCTAGGATATATTTAAATGGTTTACTACTTACTAAACTCTTTAATGACATCTAAATTCACCCAAAGATCTGAAGTTCTGCCATCGACCAATCAAAGAATGTATCACTTCCCGTCTGTACGATCTTTATAGAGCTTACAGTTATCGGATCTATTACAAACTCAAAGTGATGCTCGCCATGAAGCAGATATCTAACTGATCGATAGTCGTTCTGACTAAATAGTGGAGATGTTGAGTCATTAATATAGATCTCCATTCCACGAGGAAAATCTGTTGCAAACTTACCAAGATCATATCGCAAACCACGAAAGTGCGTCGGTTTACTAAAATCTATCTTGATATACATACCCGGTGCTTGTGGAGAGGCACTTCCCCAACGTGTAGATAGTTTACCATCGCTCAAATTCTCGACTCCTCTACCAGCGGGATCTGTCGAAATTGTATAAAGCTCTGGAGAGATTACTTTTAGATCTTCTATCTTTTCATGAACATCAGATAGAACAACATATCCACCGATATCATTACGCTCATATACAAAACCGGAAAGCTTTAAAGCATTCTCTACAAATGCGGCTTGCTTTGGGACGAGGATTATCGGAATTA
>CAZTER010000018.1:0-13115 GCA_964612045.1 uncultured Bdellovibrionales bacterium | reverse complement strand
TTCTAAGGCGTGATGGTTTGATCGCTCCTGAATTTGTTGAATCTCAATACGAGAATCCTACTTTCCCTTTAGAGCGTTGTACGATCTATGACGCTGGTTCTCGAGCGTTTGATGTCGCTGAATATTTTACTGATGTTCGTCACTATTGGACTGAAGTTGAAGTTTTAGCGCAAAAAGGGATGACATTCCCTCAACTAGTTAAGGAAAGGATGCCTGAGCTATCGGTAGAGAGGTTTGGTGAGGTAAGCTTGAAGGATCTATGCCATAAGGTTCTTGAGGCACTTCCTAAATTTCCAAATGCTGGCGAGCATATCGGCGAATAGATCCGTATTTATTAGTTATTAGCTCTCTAACAGCTTTCCATCGTGAAAGTGATAGCTGCGTTGTGTTAATACGAGGTCTTCTTTCTCGTGAGTTACAAGAATAACACTCATCTCTGCTAGGTAAGGAATTAAGTTTTGTATGATCTTCTTGCGAGTAGAGCTATCTATGCCAGTAAATGGCTCATCCAATAAGAGAAATTTAGGTCTGCTAATTAGTGCTCGAGCTAACCTAATCCGCTGTAATTGACCTGTTGAGAAATGAACAGAGTCAGATCCATATTCTAAATCCAGATTTGGTAGGAAATTTTCGGCGCAAACAAGAGTTAGCACTTTACGAATCTCACTTTCATTCACACTCCTTCCCATTGTTAAGTTCTCTAGAATGGTCGTATTAAAGAGTGGATCTGCAGGTGATACGATCGTTGCGTCATTTAACTGAAAATTACCTAGAAGGTACCTTTCATCATCAATATAGATCTCTCCATCTCCGCCTAGAATTCCAGTCACTAAAGATAGTAGGGTGCTTTTCCCAGCGCCACTTGCTCCCATAACTCCCACTCGTTCACCGCGAGAGATTGAAAAATTAGGGATAGATATAGATCTTGTTGCTCCATCCTTCGTTGTAAATCGACAGGAACAGTTTAGGAGATGGATAAAACGATTGAAGTTAACTAATGGGCGCTGTTCTGTATCTGAGATCTCGATATGTCCCAACTCTTTTCTAATAATATCAGCATCTGTGCGTTGTCTGATTAAGTTGACTGAATATTCTGAGATGTAAATGATTACACCATTCAGAAGGTCGAAGGCATATTTAATTAAAACAAGAAATCCAAGTGCAAGAGCACCACTCTGTACCTGCCAAGCTCCGTATATGAGAGTAGCTATATATCCAAGATAAAAAAGGACTAATTGAATAAACCAACGGTCAGCATGAAAACGCTTTAAGCTATAGAGTGACTCTGCGCGCGCTTTAGTTGAACGAAGATAGCTCTCCTGAAAAAATCCCCTGGCACCGATCTTTAAAATTGAAGGGATCTGAAATGCAAAGCTATTTATATTTGATGATGCATTTAGATCTGCTTGAGCATATCTCTGCGCAAATGGAAGGTACCGTTTCGATATCAGATAAGTAATAAAAGCAAAGCTTAAGAAGTAGGTGAGGTTTGCCCAGAGAACTACAGGACTTTGGTAGTAGAGGATTCCAAGGGAGATCGCGAGTTGAACTAGTTTTCTAGATCCATTCCATAGCCACTCATCAAGAGATTCTCTTATATTTCCAAGATATTTATCTAAGATACTTAATGAGCGGTGAGGTGATATATTTTGAGTATGTTGCGAAGAGGAATCTAATAGTGAGTTTAAAAATCGTAACCGAATACGATCTACATAGATGGTACTAAACGGTTCCCCAAATCGCCGAAGAAAATAATCAAACAGCTCTTTTATAAAGATCGCCAAGATAAAGAGCGGAATATAAAATGATTTTAATCTATCGATTGTTAGGGCGGACGAGTTACTAACTACATCGCCCAATAAATAGACAAATATAAAAGCACTAGCAGTTCCAGCCATGCTAGTTAGGGTTAAAAGTGCGAATTTTATAGTAAATCCAGCTAGATTTAGGATTATAAAAATTGGGGCAAAGCGTGGAATCTTAAGGAATGGATATCTAGTTTTTCGCAGTTTTATAAGCATATTTTTTATTGTTTTCGAGATCTTACGCACATAAGTCTATTTATCAACCATAAATTATCGAATTTTATCCTAGGGCCTCCGTCTTTTCCTAAAGTCAAGTCCTTTTTGTTGTGTAAGCAAAAGGGCGGTGATACACTCCTGGACCGGGTTGGCCGTTATTACTTTTCTGTAGTTCGTTAGTTCAGTCTGGGGTTGGATAGTTTTCTAGTTTACCAACACTTACTCGACTCGCTTTATTGAGTCGGTTGAAGGCGGGATTTAGATGTTTAGTAGTGTTTTAAAGACCATTGTGGGTTCTCCCACACCTGCTCCTGTCTCTGGAATATCAGAGAGAGTTGAGCTTGCAGAAGCTTCTTTCGGTCCTTCTGGGCAAAGGCCTCCTTTTGGCGATCGTAGACCTTCACTAGATCAAAGAAGATTAACTGCAATTGCTGAGCAATGTGGATTGGATACTCTTCAAGATTTAAAGTTAATTACCGACGTTCGACGCGCTGTAGATTCATATCTTACTAGAAATGGTGGAGAGTTTGTTGTTGCAGTCGATGGATTAGCAGCCTCTGGAAAGAGCTCAAACTCTGCGCGATTAGCTTTATTGTTATCAACTCCTGAATTTAATTGTCAGCATTTAAGTAGTGGTTCTCTATATAGAGCCGTAACGACATTGGCATTAAAGAAGTTAAGATTGGATGTTCTGACAGCTGCAGATGTAGAGAAAAATAGCGATCTAATAGCTGGAATAGCTCAGGATTTGATCTTTGAATTGAAGCCTGATGTTAAGAGAGCAGGTGGAGCAAAATTTTTAGCTAAAACTAGAAAGTTCCATTTTTTAAACGACATTACTGACGACCTTGCTTCAGATAAAGTTGAAAAATCAGTTTCGTTTGTTGCTAAGCATCCTGGAGTAAGAGCAGCCTTGAATGAAGCTCAGAAGAGATTCGCTATTTCAAATAGATTAGCAGTGATAGATGGAAGGGATGCGGGAACTACTGTTTTCCCAGATGCTCCAGTTAAGATATTTTTAACTGTTAGTGATAAGGAAGCAACCAGAAGGTCTTTAATTAGAGCTGGTAACCCGAATCCAACAGAACCTCAGATATCAGTTGCTATGAGAGATGTTCTCGATAGAAATAGAAAAGATATCGCGCAGACAGTGATTCCAAGAGATGCAATCGTAGTTGATACAAGTAGGATGGATAGTCCTCAGGTTCTTAGAACTGTTCTTGGATCTATTCTTGAAAGCTTGAAAGCTTCAACTAGGGCGCCTGTTCTCGATGAAGCTCTATGGCGAGATAATTAATAGTGCTCTAGTAGCATTCTTATCTGACTATCGTTCAACGTTCCCATTAGTTTAGATAATACAGAAGGTATGACGGTTTCTTGTTGTGCAGCTTCTGCCTGAGTACTTTCTATTCTAGCGCCATGCATCTTGATAAGCTCGTCGAGTAGGAAGCTATCTTTGGAATAGATTCCAGATGGTATATCTTGAATAACTATCTCTCTTCCTCCAAATGCGGCAGTTATTATTCGTGATACTAGCGCCGCACTCTCTTGCAACTCTGAGTCGCGAAGGGATTTAGGAATAAGCGCTGTTGGATCTAAAGCTGGTGCGCTGAGAGAGATCTCAAAGAGCGAGGCAAGTTCAGAGGTAGATGAGGTGATCTGCTCCTTTATATTTAGGAGGATTTCAGAGCTGTTATCAAGAGATAGAGGGTGAGGTCTCTGTTGTTTTTTCAATTCAGAATAGATCACCATTGCAACTTTTCCCCATGAGCTATCACGAAAAGCTTCATGATAAGTAAGTGGCTTAACGCCAGCTAAGGTTGCTAAAGTTTCAAAGGATGGGTCCGTAATTTGAGAGGGGATGAATTGAGATTTTTCTATGATTTTATTCTCTTTAGGAAGCTCTTGTTGAGGTGCCTCTTGTTGTGGTGTCTCGACTATCTTGTGAATGACACGGAGAATATTTTCAAGCTTATGTTGGTTGAATGAGTGTTTTCCGATAATCGATCTAGGCGGAAGTGAGATGAGCTGCTTAAGAGTAAGGTCTTCCTCAAAAGGAGCTCTTACCCAATCAGTAGACCAAAATTCACCTAATTTTCTATGGGAGATCTCTGAAAATTTTTTAGACTTTTGAAGATCCAAAAAAGCTTCTGAGAAACGTTTTTCAGCTTCAACAGGACTTACTATTAACCTCCGCGCAAGAGGAGGAGACTGTGCTGCTGAAGGAGCACTTGCTTGATTTGGAATAGAGATGTTTTTCGACCGTTTAGGGCCTTTATTTGTTTTCTTTCGCACAGATAGATAATCGACATCTAATGCCATTTTCCTATACCATAAAAGGACAACAGCCGTTTTGTATGCCAAAACAAAAGTTCTCTTTTAAATGAATAGCTTACACACATTTCTATCTGAAGCTTTAGAGCACCGCCTTGCTTTAGTCCGAGCAGGATATCCTATTCGGATATTTGATGGGGCTGGGGATGGATTAGATGGTTTATTTATAGACCTTTTTGATGATGTCTTATTAGCGCATATCCATGCTGGTTCCTCAGCAAGTCTTAGATCTGAATCAACAATAGTTGAGGCGATAAGCGAGATAGCTAATCGCCTTTCGTGTAAGGCAGCCTTTTTATGGCTTCGCTCGGAGCAGATTGGAAAGACATTGAAAGATGGTTTTAGAACCTTACTAGGCTCGGCAGATTTCTTTATTGTAAGCGATGGCCCATTACAATTTTATCTTAAACCAGGAGTGACTCCTAGTGGTGGACTCTTCGTTGATACGCGCGAGATTCGTGGTGAATTAGTAAAGGCGAAGTTTAAGCGTGTAATCAATCTGTTTTGTTTTACAGGGACACTGGGAATCGCCGCTGCTTTAGGTGGAGCTGAGGAAGTTATACAGGTCGATATTAGCAAGAGTGCTCTTAATTGGGCTCAGGAAAATTGGCAGCTTAATCGAGGTAGCCTCAGTACTAATATGCGCTTTATTCCTGAAGATTCCAGAAAATTTATGGCTAAGGAGTTGCGCCGCATTGAGCGTGGAGGAAGTAAGGCAGATCTAGTTTTAATTGATCCTCCAGTATTCGGCACGTCAGAAGGGACTCCATTTGTACTTGAACATGAGATAGAGACACTGCTTTTAGGTGGATTAAGTCTATTGAACTCTGGTGGACGAATGATCTTTACCTGCAACTTATCCAGTATGTCGTGGGAGGATATTCGAGAGTTAGTCTATATCGTTTCAGAAGAGATCGGCGCTTCTGTTAGATCGATCACTAGAGTTTCTCCACCTCAAGTAGACTTTGGATCTCCAGCAAGACTATCTCATGCTTTGCGTGGTGTCTGTGTGGATCTTGATTAGGCTTCGGATTCCTCTAGAGGAACATCTTCATCCTCCATCTCTTCATCCATAACATATTCATCATTTTCATTGATGAAATCATCTGGACGCTCTTCCGGCTTGTATAGACAAGGTGTTGCAGTTGGAGAGATATCGTCCTTCCCTTTAGCAAAGAATAGACAAGATGGTCCATTCTGCTTCATGGTTTGAACGCAGCTTAGAAGTCGATCAAGATCTTGTTTAAGTGGATAGTAAGAACCTCGGTGAGTGATCTGAGGTGGTTGTCCAGTTCGTTTTAATGACTCTACCCAGGTCCAGAGAATTCTCATTTTGTAAGCTTCATCATCTATTTCACTATCTGATAATCCAGTCACAAGAAGACCAGTTGTGATTGATTTAGAGAGATTTCCGCCGAGCCCCAAAGATTGAACTAAGAGAGATGCGACCTGTAAGTGATTGCAACGCCAGATAGAGCTCTCTTCAGCTAGATCAAAAGAGATCTTCTTGATCTTAAGAGAACGACGATATTGAACAAAGCTCTTCTTGTGAACACTAAGAAATAATCCTAGTGATAGATGACGAATCGATCCTAGTATCAATCCACGAGATAGTCCGATATTAGGGATAGCTCTTCCGATATAACCTGCAAGTTCGGCATGGAGATGAAGTTGTTTAGATAGTTCATTCCACTCGGCCTCATCACAACTTTTTTGTATTCGGCGATATAGGTAAAGCAATGCAACAACGGTCGCCATTTCATCTGGTGAAAATGTGGAAGCAAGATCAGTCGGAGAGACGTAGCCATTCTGGTTTATGCTCTCAGGTTGAAACGTCATAGCAGCGAAGTAAACTGGAGCTTTAAAGCTATTTGCTGATACGAGTCGTGATAGACAATATTTAGATGAGGCGCTTAGAGTTTTTGCGCCAGACTCTGCATCCTTCTTTAAGAAGCGAATGGCTGTAGAAAATAGTGAGGATACATTTGAAACAAGCGAAGAGACCTTTCGAGCCTCTTCCCATGATTCGTATCCAGATTCTGCATCCTTGTCGGATGATGCCATATCGATATCCTCGTAAGAGAGAAAATCCTTTTCCTACCTGCCTATCCTTGGGAGATCATAAACTCTCCATTAGGCATCGCCGGTCATAAGTATTCTGTCGGCATTGTTAGGATTTTGCTTTATGAGCTAATGTTAGATTTTAAGCATATAACTTTTGTGTGTTTTCAGGTATTTAGAGTGCTTATGGCTAAGCTGGATAGTATAAATATTAGAGAAGAGTTGAATTCAGCCAATAATGTAGGTGAAGGTTTCTTAAGATGTGCGCAAATATCTCCTACAGGCATTATCTATCAACAGGTAGAAAACTGGGCTACTTCAACAACCGATAGCTCAGATCCCAGACTCAATATTATTGAGAAAAGTAGGGAAGAGGTAGTCAATCGAATCTATAGAATCGCTACTCATTTAAGTCGATATATAAAGAGGGGAGATAAGGTTGCGATAATATCTAATTCTCGTCCGGAGTGGCTTGAGGCTGATCTTGCTACTTTAATATTGGGGGGGGTAGTAGTTTCTGTTTATCAGAGTCTTACTCCTAATGAGATCGCTTATATTCTATTTGATTCAGCCTCTTCCGTCGTCTTTGTTGAGAATGGCGAACAAGCTGCTAAGGTAAAGCGCGTCATCCAAGAGAGTTTTTCAATCCCAGCAGTTGAAGAACGTCCTGCTCAGGTTGCGAAGATTATACTTAAACAGATCATCTCATTTGAAGATGTTGATGATAATGATGTCATTAATTTTAGCGGAATCATCGAAACTAAAGAGTTAGCTACCAATTCTCTAGAAAAATTAAAGGGGCTTCTTGAGCAAACTAGCCGGAAAGATCTTGCTACGATTGTTTATACCTCTGGTACAACAGGCGCACCAAAAGGAGTTATGCAAACGCATGGTAATCATCTAGCCAATATTCGTCAGGCTTTTGATGCCGGAATGTATCGAGGTGATAGCCGGATCTTTATTATGTTACCGCTGGCGCATTCGTTTGCGAAGTTGATGGCATACATAGGATTTTTGACCCCTGCTTTGTTGCAGTTCCCAAGGATTACGGATCGTAAAAGTTCTAAATCTGATCCTAATCAGATTATGCGAGATATGCGTCTTGTAGAACCTACTCTCGTGCCGGTTGTCCCTCGGTTATTAGAGAAGATTCAGAGTGGGATAGTTACACGCTCTAACGGTAGCTCTATAGCAGCAAAGATTTTAAAGACAACAATTAAAACTGCTCAGCGAGTCTTTAATGCGAATCAGCAAGGAAAAAGTTCTAATCTATTTGATCGCATAGTCTTTGCTGCGACGGCTGGTATTAGAAGAAAGATGAAGATCGCAATTTTTGGTGAAAGATTTGGTTATGCTGTCTCGGGTGGAGCTAAATTATCGACAGAGACGGCCAAGTTCTTTGCAGCATTAGAGGTTCCAGTTGTAGAGGGGTATGGATTAACAGAAACCTGCGTTGCTACTAATGTAAACCGATTAGAGAGGAATAAGATCGGTACAGTTGGTCCAGTTTTGTCAGAGGACATAGAGGTCAAGTTAAAGGAGGATGGAGAGATCTGTTTCCGAGGACCAAACATCTCAATCGGCTATATTAATCGTCCACAAGCTACATCTGAAGCCTGGGATAGTGATGGCTGGTTTATGACAGGAGATCTTGGCTCTCTTGATTCCGAAGGTTCTCTATCTATTGTTGGTAGAAAAAAAGAGATCATCGTTACTTCTGGTGGAAAAAAGATCGTTCCAGAGCTTATAGAGCAAAGGGTTAAATCAAAAGGGTTACTCTCTCAAGTTGTCCTGATTGGAGAAGGGCATAACTATTGCGTGGCGCTCTTTACCCTTGATCAGGAGCAGATTCGAGCATGGCTTAGTAATGAAGGTATAAATTCTAATTTACCTATTCATGAGATCCCTCAAGTCTTGGAGGAGATTGGAAAGCGATTAGATGAGGTAAATAAAGAGCTTGCTAGCTTTGAAACGATAAAGAGATTCAAGGTGCTAGAAGGGGATTTCACGATTGATAATGGATTGCTTACTCCGACTCTAAAGGTAAAGCGTAAGCGAGTCGAAGAGCGTTATGCTGCTGAGATTGAAAAGCTTTATGCTTAGATGTTTATGAGCTGATATTAAAATTACTGAGAATTAATTATATACCACCAAGATAAGCCTGCTTTACCCTTGGATCGTTGATTAAATCTGAACTAGGGCCAGAAAGAGTAACCTTTCCCCCTTCGAGAACATATACATAATTAGCTAACTTCATAGCTAGCAAAGCATTCTGCTCAACTAAAAGAATTGTCATGCCATTTTTATGGAGTGATTGAAGGGTGGTAAATATCTTCTCTACTAATAGAGGGGCAACTCCCATGGACGGTTCATCCAAAAGTAGCATCTTAGGTTTGGCCATCAAGGCTCTACCTATAGCCAGCATCTGCTGCTCTCCGCCGGAGAGAGTTCCTGCTATCTGAGTTGAGCGATCTGCTAGGATAGGAAAGAGCTCATGGATCATCTCAAAATCACTATTTAGTGAAAGGTGATCTTTCCTAGTATAAGCTCCTAGCTCTAGATTTTCTCTGACTGTTAATCTTGGAAATATCTTTCGTCCCTCAGGCACATGAGCCATTCCCAGTTCAGTTAGTTGAAATGGTTCGAAACAAGATATCTCTTGTGAATCAAAAGAGATCTTTCCACTACGAAGTTTCAGAAATCTAGAGATAGTCATTAATGTAGTAGTTTTTCCAGCACCATTACCTCCGATAACCGTAACAAAATCACCCTTATTAACGGTTATATTTATTGAGTGAATTACATCTGGTCCAGAATATCCAGCTGTTACATCTTTTAAGGTGAGGATATTAGACATAAGTTCCTATTGAGATTCACCTAATACTTCATCGCCAAGGTAAGCTTTTACTACTACAGGATCGCAGGTAACTTCAGCTGGAGTTCCTTCAGCGATCTTTTCACCGTAATCAAGAACGACAATCCGATCTGATATTCCCATGACAACGTTCATGTGGTGTTCGATAAGAAGTACAGTAACATCACGGTCTCGAATTTTTTTAATTAAACTCATAAGAATCTGCGTTTCGCTAGGATTCATTCCTGCTGCTGGTTCATCGAGTAATAGTAAAAGAGGGTGAGTGGCAAGAGCTCTAGCAATCTCAAGTCTTCGCTGATCTCCGTAACTGAGCTCCCTGGCGAGTTAATCTTTGGAAGAGGCCAGGCCAACAAAATTTAGAAGCTCTTCTGCTTCGTGGTATGCAGCTTTACTCATCCGACTAAATTTATCGCCGAAGATAGCGCAGAGGGCAGGGGATCTTAGATACCAACGATCCAATGCAATTCTTACATTGTCTATTACAGACAGCTCTCTAAATATTCTGATATTTTGAAATGTTCTTGCAATACCGGAGCGAGTGAAATGATCTGTTGAATACCTAGCTCTGCTCCATAGAGTGAGTGCAGCAGCGCCGCCAAGCGCCGCTCCTCCTACTAGAGGAAGAACTCCATCAAAAAATCCTAATCCTAAACAATACTCCCAAAAGGAGGATAGAGCAGTTAACCAGGGAAAAGCCTCAAGGTAGATATAGTTATTAACAATCGTTTGCTCCCATAGGCTTTGAGCATTTACTAAGAGAAATAATAATAGTGACACTGCGAGTGAGAGAGTCAGGACTCCAACTAGCGAATTTGTAGTGAAGCGACGCTTGATCTGTTGGCCATTGAATAAAAGATCACCACAAGATGGTCGGTATACGCCTGATATCAGATTAAATAAAGTTGTCTTTCCAGCTCCATTAGGACCGATTACTGCAAAGATAGATCTAGGAGCGACTGAGAATGAAAGGTCTTTAATTGCTGTTAGACCACCGAAGAAGATCGATATATTGCGTAGCTCCAGGATATTTTTCATCCTTTTCTCCGCGAAGAATATGGGATTAATCCATCGGGCTTAACTCTCATCATCAAGATTAGAGCCAAGCCAAAGACAGCATATTTCCAATTATTTGGAGTTAAGAATACATCTCCACTAGATACCCAACCAGCATCAGCTAAAATCTGAGAGAGTTTAACCAATACAATTGAGTTAAAGCCGATTACTATAATCGCACCTAGAAGCACTCCAGAGATACTTCCAAGTCCTCCGACAATTACAATACATAGTGTGATAATTGAGATCTGAAAATCAAAATTACCTGGTTCTCCAGTTGATCCTAAATGACATGCCCAGAGAGCTCCAGCTAAAGAGCAGATTGCAGCTCCAATTGTAAAGGCTTGTAGTTTCACCCTAACAGTTGGAACTCCCATGCAAGAAGCAGCTAATTCATCTTCGCGAACTGCAACAAAAGATCTCCCAATTCTAGATGTCAGAAGATTGCGATTAATGAATACAACACCAGAGAGGATTGCTAGGTAGAGGTAATACCAGATAACACCATCGTTGCTAGTTAACTGTATGGAAAATAAAGATGGGGTAGGGAGTGGGTTAATTCCTTGTGTTCCTTTCGTTATTAGATCCAGGTTTCGGATCACATCTTGTAAGATCTCGCCGAATCCTAGTGTTACGATTGCAAGATAATCGCCGCGTAATCTCAGTGTAGGAAATCCAAGGAATAATCCGATTAATCCGCCTATAGCAGCAGCAACAATAAGGGATCCCCAAAATCCAAATTGAAAAGGATATATATCACAACTACTAATGGCGTAAGCGTATGCTCCGATCGCCATAAATCCTGAGACTCCAAGATGTAGAAGTCCAGTACTTCCAGTTACAATATTTAATCCGAGAGCTAATAAGGAAAAGACAATAATCGGTCTAAGTGTTGTTGTGAGATCAAGGAGGTTTGGTGATATAAGATCGACGATCGGAACTATAGTTGCAATTAATAGTAGTAGATATTCCTTCGGAAGTTTTAGGGGATTTAGCTGCATTAGACCTTCTCCCTAATTTTTCTTCCTAAGATTCCACTTGGCCGAAAGATCAGAACCAAGATTAGGATTCCAAAGACTACCGAGTTCGTCCATTGAGTAGCTAGATATTGATCGCTCATAGAGCGAATGACTCCAAGTGCAATGCCACCTAGAACAGCACCAGGAAGACTTCCTATCCCTCCTAATACAGCAGCTGTAAAGGCATCTATTCCAACTCGATAACCCATCTGAAAGTAGATCGTATTATATGTTAGTGCATAAATTACACTGGCAATTCCTGCCAAGGATCCGCCGATCATGAATGTTCTACTTATAATTTTATCAACAGGTATTCCCATTAGTTGGGCAGCAATAGGATCCTGAGCTACTGCCCTCATCGCTTTTCCTGTTCTGGTGAATTTTACGAAGTACGTTAATCCAATTAAGAGTGGAATTGTTACTACAAATACTAGAAGGTCACGTAGTGAGAATATAATAGAGCTTTCACCGAACAAGTTATCTGAAGATAAGAGAGCAGGGAAATCTTTAGGCGAAGCAGCCGAGCGACCGAATCCAAAAACCTCCAAGGGTATTCCGCCCCAGAATAGTCCAATATTAAGAAGTATGAATGAAACTCCAATCGCACTAACTAAAGGAGCGAGTTTCGGTGCGCGACGTAGCGGTTTATAGGCTAAACGATCAATTAGTAGATTAATTAATGCACAAAATAGGGGAGTTGAAAGAAGCATTATAAAGATTGCGCACCAAGCGGCGATGGAGTCTGGAGGAACATCGAATAGCCCAGTACATCCCAGTGCGGTTAAAGCAAAAAAACATCCGAGCATGAAGAGATCGCCATGCGCAAAGTTAATTAGCTCAATGATCCCATAGACCATGGTATACCCCATCGCAATTAATGCGATGATCATTCCATTTGATAGTCCTGTTAATAGTTGCTGGAGTAAAACTTCGTAAGCGGTCATTATCCGGCATTTTTCACCGATAAGCCGACAGTTGCAAGGCTATATAGTAAAATTGATCAGAATTTTATACCGCTAGCAATCTGGCTTAATTAGATAGTTTTAATAGCAAATCCTTTTATTGTTACAAATGATTTGGTTTTCTTGAGTTAGATTGGGAACAAGGTCCCGCGTGCCCGAAGAAGCTCTTTGCGTCCCTTGAGCTGATTCGATTTTAGGTCTTTTTGCATGAAAGTTTCGCGGTGCAGCACACTATGACTGATATGATAGGCTATATATCCTGAAAACAAGCTCACTAATCCTGCAAGAGCAAGGTCTGATCCAGAACTACCTTGCAGTGCAAGGATAATTAAAAATGAGATTACAACTGTAAGGCCACCGATAAATTTACTTATTACCTTAGCGATTCTGTGTCTCGCAGCACGGAATAGAGTTCGATCTTTATCTACTAATCTCCCGAGCTGAGTTATCTGATGACTATCTCCATCGGAGAGGCGGCGGGTGTAATAAATCTCTTCAATCTTTGAAACATCACGATCGTATCGCTCTCCTATGCGAGCTACCTCATTGGAGATCTTAACTACGACATCATTTTTGTTCGCTCTGTCATATGAATGATGAATTAATAATCGTTGAACGATCTCTTCGGCAGTTCTAGGAGCACCTCGCTGTGCTAGAATTACATCAAGTTGATCAGATCCGCGAAGTTTAGAGTTCAGTAAATTTTCAAATTTAATGCCATGCTTTTCAGAGAGATTTTGCACCATGCTTTCATTGCGATCCGGGGAGTTCCCAGAAAATATCGCCGATA